>JBJEIR010000131.1:0-10752 GCA_051877215.1 Acutalibacteraceae bacterium
ACAGGCGTTTTCACACGGGCGCTTGCGGTTGATGATTGCCATGTAGGGGCAGACCTTGGCGCACGCGCCGCATTCGACGCATTTGCTTTTGTCGATATGCGCTTTTTGGTGCCCGTCGTGTGAGATGGCGCCCCTGCGGCAGGCGTCCTCGCAGTGATGGGCGATGCAGCCGCGGCACGCCTCGGTTACATCGTAGCCGCTGACGGGACATTCGTCGCAGGCGATGTCGATGACCTCCACAATGTTCGGATTGTTGCGGTCGCCGCCCATCGCCATTTTGACGCGCTCCGAAACGATTGCCCGTTCTTTATAGACGCAGCAGCGCATGGTGGGGGTGTCGCCGGGGATGATGGTCTTGGGAATGTCGGTGATGTGCTCGAGAAGCTGGTCGTTAAACGCCAGACGCGCCACCTCGCGGAGCACCTTATATTTCAGATGTTGAACCTTTGTATCGAATTTTCTCATAGGCTGATCATTCCTTTTGTACAAGCCGAAAATACGCCGCATAACAGAAAAAGGCGGCTTTGTGTGTTAAAAATAGCTGACTTTAATGCGCTTGCCCATTTTTTTGAGGCATTCCACCAGTTGGTCGACAAGGCGCATTTTAATGTTGAAATTGATGGGCAGATTGGGGTTCTGATGGGCGGGGTTGACCGCTCTGCCGACATAAAAGTTGATATCGGTCGCTTCTTCAAACAGCATCCGCGCGATGAGAGAGGCGCCGTCCTTTTTATAGCTCCACTGGGCATACTCACGGTTGTCCTCCAGATAGTTCTGGGCATAGGACAGCACACGGCTGAAGGTGATGACGCCCTCTGTGACGAGGTCGGCGCCTTCCAGCTTTGCAATCGGCGGAATCTCGGGGTCAAAATAGGTCAGATCGGGGATGAGCTCTTTGCCGAGATACTCCGCCGCGATGGTGGAGGTCGTGCCGCCGCAGACGATATGCTTGCCCTGCTTTGAGAAGAAGAGCGCCATCATGCGGTGGGCGTCATCCGGATTGATCGGCGGGCCGATCACGAGGTTCATCGGCTGGCGGCGGCGGATCTTGACCGCGCACACGGTTGTGTCGTCGCCGGGCTTTTCGCCGTAGAGCCGGTTGCACTCGTCGAGCAAAATGGTCGAAAGCGTCTTGGCGGTAAAGGACGGGTCATACATCGTTTCCATAAAATCAATGACATGGGGGCGCTCCCAACCGAAGTTGAGCGTCTTTTCAATGCCCGCGTGAATCACGCCGTCGCTCATGGCGAGCAGCACATCGTTTTCCCGCAGATCGATTTTGGATTGATAGATGGTTTTGCCGTCCATGACGACGGAGGTCATCGGCATTTCTACATTTTTGCCGTCGCGCAGCCAAATGACAAACGGATTGTCATATTGGATGATCTCCGCCTGCTCGCCGTCCACAATGCGAATGATCGTGAAGGTGGAATAGGCGACCTCCCGCTCGGCGCACACGGGCAGCGTGGCGACGATGGTGGCGACACAGTCGGACAGGCTCATATCCTGCGAAACCATCGTAGAAATGATTTTGGAGGTGAGCGTCGAAAGAATACAGGCTTTCACGCCGCTGCCGAGTCCGTCCGCCAGTACGATGACGGTCGCGTTTTCTCCCTGCTCCACCACTTCGATATGGTCGCCGCAAAGCTGTTCGCCGTTTTTCAAAAGGCTGTGGTAGCCGATGTCGGTACACAGGTTATTCATCGGACAGCGACTCCTTTAATTTGGTCAGTGCAATTTTTGTCTCAGCGGTCGTTTCTCCGAGAAGAGACGCGATTTCCTGCACCACCCGCATCTGTTTTTCAATCACCTTGTCGGTGATTTCGATGGTGTCCCGGCTCATGCGCTCTTTTTTGTCGTGCTCCTCCTGCGCTTCGGTGATGTCGCGCAAAATGCAGATGAGGACATGGTAGCTGCGGTCATACAGAATACTTTGCTCGACATACTTTTGATATTCGGCGAGGAATACGCGCCGGTCATGGACATCCCGTTTTTTATCCATGACCTCAAAAAAGGCCGTCGGATCGAGAATGCGGATCACCTGCTCGCCCAACACATCCGAGGCGTGGCGCAAATTCATCATATGAAGAGCCGCATCGTTGATCTGCTGGATCTCCAGCGCTTCGTTGAGAACGATGATGCCGTTCGGCGTATTTTTGATGATGGTGTCGGAGAAGGTTTCGGCGCGATCCTTCAGGAAGGGCAGACACATGCTCATATCCGCCTTGCCCTGATAGACGGCAATGGCTTTTTCGCGGCAGGAATCATAACCGCAGCTTCCGCAGTTGAGCTCGTCCTCCGGCTTTGTTTTTCCCATTTTTCGGAGGATTTCGCGAATCTCCGCTTCTCCCGGAAGCCGCTTGTCGCTGCGAAGATAGGGGTGATCCTTCGCCAGCTTTTCCCGCGGAACATCCGAAACGGGGAAATCCTGTTTTCCCGCATAGCGGCTGACGCGCTGGTAATCGCGCACAGGCGAGCGGGAGTCCTTTGCCATGGCGGGGCCGCCGATACAGCTTCCCGCGCAGGAGGACATTTCGATAAAGCAGTGGGACAGGTTGCCCGCGATGATATCCTGCAAAGCGTGGATGCAGTTGTCCATGCCGTCCACCGCCAAATAGGAATAATCCGCCGAGCGGCAGTCCATGGACTTGAGAATGCCGCCCGTTGTCGGGAACCAGCGGGCACGGCTGTTGTCGTTGTGGTCCTCCGCCGGCTGCGGCGTCACGCCCGCCTGCTCCATCCACTCGCTCAGCTCTTCAAAGGTCAGCACGCAGTCGACGGGGCTGTTTTCCAGCTCGGCTTCCTGCTTTTTGGATATGCACGGACCGATAAAGACGGTTTTGGCGTCGGGGAAGCGGCTTTTAATATCCTGACAATGCGCCTGCATCGGCGACATGATGCGCGCGAGATACGGCAGCGCGTCGGGGAAATATTTTTGAATCAGCAGGTTGACCGAATGGCAGCAGGAGGAAATGATGATATCCTGCTTGCCTTCGTCGACGAGCGCGTCATACTGCTTCTTGACGATTGTCGCGCCGACAGCGGTTTCCTCCACAGCGGAAAAACCGAGCTGCTTAAGCGCCGCTTCCATCGAAGAAACGGTCATCCCGTCGAAATTGGAGACAAACGAAGGCGCGAGACTGGCAATGACAACGGGATTGTCCGTAATCATTTGCTGTGCCCGTTCAAGGTCGTTTCGGATGACCTTTGCGTTTTGCGGGCACACGACAAAGCATTGTCCGCACAGGACACATTCGTCCGAAACGATATGCGCCTGATTGCCTGAAAAACGGATGGATTTGACAGGGCAGTGACGGATACATTTATAGCAGTTTTTGCAGTTGGACTTTTTGAGCCCTATGTAATCGGCCATTTGCAAATGCGCTCCTTTTTATTGCGGATTACAGTTTGGCAACAATCTCTTTTTCAAAGAAATTGACGGTGTCTTCCGGCTTAACCGAGTACAGCTGATCGTCGATGGTGACGGATACGCCGTTGACACAGTTGCCCATGCAAAAGCGCCCGCCGAGATCCACCTTGTCCTGCAAGCCGCGCTGGGCGATGAGAGACTGAAGCTGCTCGACGATTTGACGGGAGCCTTTGAGGTGGCAGGAGCTGCCGATACATACCGTTACTTTCATAAGACAAGTCCTCCTTGATGGTGGTTTTATAATACTGCTGACGCCCGATATTGTCAGCATTTGTGCAGAGGAGAAAAATATATAGGATTTGTGCGGTGAAAAAGACAGGCGGCCGAAACGATGACGGGGCTTTGTATAAGCTCACATCATCGCTTCGGCTGTTGACAGAAGCTTATTCGTAATCGGCAATGTTCGCCCAGTGGAGCAGGAATTCGCGTTCCTCGGGCTTGCCCTTGACCGACTGGGAAGCGGCGACAATCGGCAGCCACTGCTGGACATACTGTTTGGCGGTGTCGCTCTTTTGGCAGAAGAGCTTCATATACTGCTCCGCGCCGTTGATATCGCCCGCCAGCCAAAACAGCAGGTAGGTGCGCGCCGCATCCGCGGACGCATTCCCCTGTGTCGCGTGCGACCAGTCGAGAACATACGCCTTGTCATCGGGAGTGATGATGATGTTGCTCGGGTTGAAATCGCCGTGGCACACCTTGTTGTGCTTAGGCATGCCCTCGAGGCGGGCGTGCAGCTCATAGCGGCAGGTCGCATCGAGATCCGCTTCGCTGATCTTGCGGTTCATCTTGTCCTTGAGCTTGGTCAGCAGCGGCGCCTTTTTGCTGTGGATTTCAAGCTGAATATCCACCAGGCGGTTCATATACTCGTCGTGCTTGTCGGGGTTTTCCTCCATCAGGCGCGCGAGCGTCTTGCCCTCGATAAATTCGGTGACGATTGCCCATTTGCCGTCAATCTTGGTGACCTCCAGCACATGGGGAACATTCAGACCGGTCTCCTCAATGCGGGCGATATTCAGCGCTTCATTGAGAATGTCGGCTTTGGAATAGTTTTCATCAAACACTTTAATGGATTTGTCGCCGTCACGGTACACGGTCTTGGAAGTGCGCACGGCAATGATTTTTTCCAGTTTCATAAGAAAATTCATTCCTTTCTGTCTGTCATAATCAACACGGCTTCGGATAAGAAAAACGGAACAAGCCGTTTATTTTCCGTAGTAGGCGTTCAGATACATTTGCTTGATTTCGCTCATCAGCGGATAGCGCGGGTTGGCGCCGGTGCATTGATCGTCGAATGCCTGCTCGGTCATATCGTCGAGCGTTTCCAGGAATGTTTTTTCATCAATGCCGTAGTCGGCAATGCTCTTTTTAATGCCGACCTTTTCCTTCAGTTCGTCAATGGCGGCGATCAGGTTTTCGAGCTTTTCGCTGTCGTTTTTGCCCTTGATGCCCAGGAAATCGGCAATTTCGGCATAGCGCGCCAGCGTGTGCGGATGATCGTACTGCGGGAAGGTGCCCATTTTGGTGGGAATCTCAGCGGCGTTAAAGCGGAGCACTTCGTCGATCATCAGCGCATTGGCCACGCCGTGCGGCAGATGATGGAAAGCGCCGAGCTTGTGCGCCATCGAGTGGCAAACGCCGAGGAAAGCGTTTGCAAACGCCATGCCGGCCATGGTGGAGGCGTTGGCCATCTTTTCGCGCGCCTGTGCGTCGTTCGGACCGTTGTCGTAGCAGCGCGGCAGATAGGCGAAGATGTTTTTGATGGCCTTGAGCGCCAGACCGTCGGTGTAATCGGTTGCCATCATGGAGGCGTATGCTTCCAGCGCATGGGTCAGCGCATCAATGCCGGATGCGGCGGTCAGTCCCTTGGGCTGGTTCATCATCATGTCGGTGTCGATGATCGCCATGTTGGGAAGGAGCTCATAGTCAGCCAGCGGATATTTGGTGCCGGTGGTCTCGTCGGTGATAACCGCGAACGGCGTCACCTCCGAGCCGGTGCCGGACGAGGTCGGAACCGCAATGAAATAGGCTTTTTCGCCCATTTTCGGGAAGGTGTAGATGCGCTTGCGGATATCCATAAAGCGCATGGCCATATCGAGGAAGTCCACTTCGGGGTGCTCGTACATGACCCACATGATCTTCGCGGCGTCCATGGCCGAGCCGCCGCCGACCGCAATGATGCAGTCCGGCCCGAAGGCGGTCATCGCCTTTGTGCCCTCTTTGGCGCAGGCAAGCGTCGGATCGGGAGCGACATCAAAGAACTCGGCATGCATGATGCCCATTTCGTCGAGCTTTTTCGTGATGGTATTCAGATAGCCGTTGTGATAGAGGAAGGAGTCGGTGACGATGAATACCTTTTTCTTGCCCATTACCTGACCCAGCTCGTCAAGAGCAACCGGCAGGCAGCCTTTTTTCATATACACCTTTTGCGGTGCGCGGAACCACAGCATATTCTCTCTCCTCTCGGCGACGGTTTTGATGTTCAGCAAATGCTTGACGCCCACATTTTCCGATACCGAGTTGCCGCCCCATGAGCCGCAACCAAGTGTCAGCGACGGTGCAAGCTTGAAGTTGTACAAATCGCCGATGCCGCCCTGAGAAGCGGGGGTGTTGATGAGGATACGGCAGGTTTTCATGCGCTCCTCAAAAACGGCAATTTTGTCTTTGCCGGTGAGGACATTGATATACAGCGAAGAGGTGTGGCCGTAGCCGCCGTCGGCGATGAGATGCTCCGCTTTGGAAACGGCGTCCTCGAAATCCTTCGCTTTATACATGGCGAGAACAGGGGAGAGCTTTTCGTGCGCAAACTCCTCGGACAGGTCGACGCTTTCCACCTCGCCGATCAGGATTTTCGCATCCTCCGGCACCTTGACGCCCGCGAGCGCGGCAATGGTATGCGGCTTCTGACCGACGATTTTCGCGTTCAAAGCGCCGTTGATGATGATGGTCTTGCGCACCTTTTCCAGCTCGTCCTCTTTCAGGAAATAGCAGCCGCGTGCGGCAAATTCTTCTTTCACCTTTTTGTAGACCTTATCAAGAATAATGACCGACTGCTCGGAAGCGCAGATCATACCGTTGTCAAAGGTCTTGGAATGAATGATGGAGTTGACGGCCAGCAGAATATCGGCGCTGTCGTCGATGATGGCGGGGGTGTTGCCCGCGCCGACGCCGAGAGCGGGCTTGCCGCTCGAATACGCCGCTTTGACCATGCCGGGGCCGCCGGTGGCGAGGATGATATCCGCTTCCTTCATAACGAGGTTGGTCATTTCCAGCGACGGGACATCAATCCAGTCGATGATGCCGGCGGGCGCGCCCGCGGCAACGGCCGCATCCAGTACGATCTTGGCCGCGGCGATGGTGCTGCCCTTTGCACGGGGGTGCGGGCTGATGATGATGCCGTTGCGGGTCTTCAGGGCGAGCAGCGTTTTAAAGATCGCGGTGGAGGTCGGGTTGGTGGTCGGGATGACCGCCGCGATCACGCCGATGGGATTGGCAATCTTTTTGATGCCAAAGACGGCATCCTCTTCAATGACACCGCAGGTCTTGGTGTCTTTATAGGCGTTGTAAATATACTCCGAAGCGTAGTGGTTTTTGATGACCTTGTCCTCGACGACGCCCATGCCGGTCTCTTCGACCGCCATCTTGGCAAGCGGGATACGCGCTTTGTTCGCGGCGAGGGAGGCGGCGAGAAAAATTTTATCCACCTGCTCCTGACTGTAATCGGCGAACAGGCGCTGCGCTTCGCGCAAACGCACAAGAGCCGCTTCCAGCTTTTCGACCGAGTCAATCGGTTCGCGGGTTTTGTTGACTGACATAGCAATCTCTCCTTTACAAAGCCTCAAAGGCCGTGTGTATAAATTCGGTACGGCAGGAAAGCACTTGCCGAAGGATTTGTTCCTGCCGCCCGACAAAGGCATCCGTAAAACGGACGCGCACCTTGTAAACAGTATGCCCTTGCACGCCGTCTGTTATCGGGTGCGCAAGGCTGTTTTTCGGCGGACAACAGGGTTTGTTTCGACCGCTTTCTTTGCTTGTTAAAATTTTAACACGCTCATTTCAAAAACGCAAATGCAAAAAACGAATAACGGCATATCCCATTTGATATGGAAGGAAAAGGCGGAAAAAAGCGCCTTTTTTTGCAGCTGCCCGTGCGGCATACCGAAAAGGGTGCGCCGCCGAGCATCATTGCTTTGGGACAACGGCGAAAAATACCAAATCCGCATCGCTGTCGTTGATCAGGCTGTGCTCGTGCCCTTTGGGGCAATAGTGACACACGCCCGCCTCAAGCGGTTCGCGCTGTCCGTCAAACAGGACACATCCGCGGCCCTCCAGAATATACAGGATCTCGCTGCTCTCCTCATGGCAATGCAGCCCGATGCTCGCGCCCGGCGCAAGCCGCCCGCGCAGAATACGGTTTTGGTCGTCGGAAAACATGGCGGCGACCAGTTCCTTTTCGCCCCCGCAAAAATTCGGAAGGACGGTGTCGCCGATCGCTGAAAAATCAAGACGCATACACAAAAGCCTCCTTGCTTTTTTACTTGCTTTTTTAAGATGACAATAAAAAGGTTGCGGTAAGTGCTGAGACGGCAAGGGCATCCCGGTTGGTTTTGTTATAAGCTTTTCCGTGCATCCAAAGCGGCGCAGGTCGCTTTCAGGGCGCGCAGCAGCGCGGTTTCCATGGCGGAAAATTTATGATGCCGATGGCAGACGACCGTGTCGCAGCAGGTGCGCGATACGGCGGGACAGTGCCGCTCAACGAGATCGTAACGGCGCAGCAGCTCTGCGGGGACGGGAGCTGTACACATAAAGCTGCCGCGTACGGTATTGAGCATTTGAAACGCGCTGTTGCGGTCGTAAATCGTCACGCAGTGCTCGGCGTCGGTGAAGCGGATGGTTTTCTTCAGCTCGGAGGCCGGCAGGGAGGGAATGTACGGATCGCCGAAGGCCAGCTCCACGCCGTCATCGAAATCGGAGCGGGACAGGGTGCGCTGCTTTGCCAAAGGGTGGTCGGCGGAAAGCAGCACCGCCGTTTCAAACTGCCAAAGCGGCTGTGCTTTCAGATCCTTTTCGCGAAAGAAATTGGTAAAATAGCTTTCATATTCAAGGGGATAGCGCACGATCGCGATGTCGCAGTCGCCTTGCAACACATAGCTGATGGCGCGCATGGCGTTGGTTTCCTTATACTGCACATCGATGCGGTTTTGGCGGTCGAGCGAGCCGACAAAGTCGGCAACGGTACAGCCGATATAGCCGGTTCTGGGCGCGCAAAGACGCAACGTCGACAGGCAGCGATCCCGCTCCTGATACATGGTCTCCAGCTCGTCGATTTGCTGAAGGATGGAACGCGCGTATACGAGAAATTCCTCCCCCTGAGCGGTCGGGAAAATGCCTTTTGAGGTGCGTTTAAAAAGGGGAACCCCAATCAGCTCCTCAAGCTCTTTGATCGCGCGGCTCAGATTCGGCTGGCTCATATACAGATTCGCGGCCGCTTTGGTCATGGAACCGGTCCGTGAGACCTCCAGCGCATATTTGAGAAGCTGGATATTCATGCACACGGTCTCCTTTCAAGGTGTGGTGTGAGATTGCCGGCAAGCGACAGGGGGCTGCGACATATCCCTTGTCGGCGTATCACCGAGCATCCTTTCGGATATATAACAATAAAATCCATATATACCAAATAATCTTAATTATTATCAACAATTATCAGCATAGCATAAAAGAATGAAAAAAACAAGATGGCTGTTACGGTCAAATTCGGCGCAAAAAATAAAAAAGACGCCCGCGCGGCGTTGATTTTTACAGGGGGTTCTGTTATACTGTAAACAGGGTTATTTGCCGTAATCCGTGTCGGGTGTCGGACGGATTCGGCTATCGCAGTGAAGCATACGATCGGAGGGCGGTCATGAAAACAAATTGGAAACAAAACACATATGTAAAAATGGGATTAACGGCATTTATTGTGATTGCCGCCTCGATTTTATTTTACATGGTGCTTTCCCATCTCGGGGATATCGGCGATGCGGTTTCCACCGTCTTCGGCGTGTTGATGCCGTTTGCGGTGGGGCTGACGCTCGCATACATTCTCGCGCCGCTGTATGATTTTGTGGAAAAGCCGCTTCATCGCCTGTTTGCGGGCAAGGGCGAAAAGCCGCGCCGCTTTGCGGGAGTGGCAGCGGGAACGATCGCGTCTGTTGCTGCCATGCTGGTTTTGTTTGCGCTGGTCGCCGGATTGCTCGGCATGGTGATCCCGCAGCTGATCGAGAGCATCACGCGTCTTGTTGAAATTATGCCGCAGAAAACAGCGGAATTTATGGATTGGATACGGTGGGTCAATTCGCTCTTCAGCTCCGACCCGGCGATGTCCGAATGGGTCTACAAGATGATCACATCCTTTTCGGATTCGCTGATGCAGTGGGCGCAGACAGACCTGCTTCCAAACCTCGGCAGTATCGTTACCAGCTTTACCTTCGGCCTGATTGATGTGGTCAGCACGCTGACCAATATCGGCATCGGGCTGGTCATCTGCATTTATACGCTCAACAGCAAACGGCTGTTTGCCGCTCAGTGCAAAAAGCTTGTGTATTCTCTGTTTAAAACACACAACGCCAATTATATTCTCAATACCACCCGCTATATCCACCGCACCTTCGGCAGCTTTATCAACGGCAAGCTGCTCGATTCGCTGCTGCTCGGTGTGCTGTGCTTTATCGGAATGTCCATTCTGCAAATGCCGTATGCGCTGCTCATTTCGGCCATTATCGGCCTGTTTAATATTGTGCCGATTTTCGGTCCGATTGTCGGCGCGGCGGTGGGCACCGCTTTACTGCTGCTTGAAAATCCGCTGACCGCGCTGATTTTCCTTGTGTTTGTGGTGATTTTGCAGCAGATCGACGGCAATATCATCGGGCCGAAGATCCTCGGCGAAACGACGGGACTCAGCAGCTTTTGGGTGGTATTCGCCATCGTGGTCGGCGGCGGCTTGTTCGGCTTTGTCGGCATGGTGCTCGGCGTTCCCGCCTTTGCGGTTGTGTATGCCTTTGTCAACCGTTTCTTTGAAAGACGCCTGAAAAAGAAGCATATGTCTGACAAGACCGCAGATTATTATGATCTGCGTCAGGTCGATGTGCGTACGGGAGAGCCGCTGTACGGACTGGAAAAAGTACGCGAGGTGCCGGTTCGCGACCCGTCGGATGACGAACAGAAATAAGCTAAAGGGCCGTATCCTTTCGGGGAGACGGCCTTTTCTTTTAAAACAAGCGGCATTTGCCGTTTCTTTATACGCGCCGCTATCCGCCGTGCGTATACGCTCATTTGCGGCAATTCGG
>JBJEIR010000132.1:0-2552 GCA_051877215.1 Acutalibacteraceae bacterium
ACTTGTCCGAAAACAGCGAATATGACGAGGCCAAAAACGAGCAGGCAATCACCGAGGGGCGTATTGCCGAAATCGAAGCGATGCTCAAAAATGTACGCGTGGTCGATGAAAGTCAGCTCACTAACGATGTCGTCAATGTCGGCCTGAGCGTGAAGGTCAAGGATATGGCCGACAATTCCACCGCCGTGTATAAAATCGTCGGCTCCTCTGAAGCGGACCCGATGAGCGGTCTGATTTCCGACGAATCCCCGATCGGCAAAGCGCTGATCGGCAAAAAGGTGAATGCCGTCGTCGAAATTGAAGTGCCGGCGGGCGTCTTAAAATACAAGATCATGAAGATCACAAAATAAGCAAAACGGAAGAGGCTGATCCAAATGAGCGAGCAACAAAACATTCCGCAGCCGGAGGAAGAGCTGTCCGAGCAGCAGCTCAGCGAGCTGCTGCAAATTCGCCGCGACAAGCTGACGGCATTACAGCAAGCGGGAAACGACCCTTTTACCATCACAAAATACGATCAGACGCATCATGCCACTGAGATCGTGGAAAACTTTGAGGAGCTGGACGGCAAAGAGGTCTCGGTGGCCGGCCGTCTGATGACTTGGCGCAACATGGGCAAAGCAAGCTTTGTGGATCTTCGCGACGGCAGCGGACGGATTCAGGTCTATATCCGCATCAACGATGTCGGAGAAGACGCCTATGCCGCTTTCAACACATGGGATGTCGGCGATCTGATCGGCGTGAAGGGCACAGTGTTCCGCACCCGCCGCGGCGAAATCTCCGTACATGCAACCGAAATCGTGCTGCTGTGCAAATCGCTGCTGCCGTTGCCGGACAAATATCACGGCTTAAAGGATGTCGACACGCGCTACCGTCAGCGTTATCTCGACCTGATCATCAACCCCGATGTGCGCGACACCTTTGTCAAGCGCAGCAAGATCCTGTCGCTGATTCGGCAGTTCCTTGATCAAAAGGGCTTTTTGGAGGTGGACACGCCCGTTCTCCACACGCTGGAGATCGGTGCCGCCGCACGGCCGTTCGTGACACATCACAACACGCTGGATATCGATATGTATCTGCGCATTGAGACTGAGCTGTATCTCAAGCGGTTGATCGTCGGCGGCTTTGAAAAGGTGTATGAGGTCGGGCGCATTTTCCGCAACGAGGGCATGGATACGAGCCACAACCCCGAATTTACCAGCATCGAGCTGTATCAGGCGTTTGCGGATTACCACGACATGATGGATATCGTCGAAGAGCTGTATACCTATCTGACCCGCGAGGTCTGCGGGACAGATGTCATCACCTATCAGGGAACGCAAATCAACATGGCCTCCCCCTGGCCTCGCCTGACGATGGCACAGGCGGTCAAGCAATACGCCGGCGTCGATTATTACGACTGGAAAACCGACGAGGACGCACAGAAAGCGGCGGATGCTCATGAAGTGCCGTATGACAAAAAAGCAGCGACAAAGGGCGATATTTTGGCGGCGTTCTTCGATGAGTTTGTCGAGGACAAGCTGATTCAGCCGACCTTTATCTATGACTATCCGGTTGCCATTTCCCCGCTTGCCAAGCGCAAGCCCGATGACCCCGAATTTACAGAGCGGTTTGAATTTTTCATTTATGCCCGCGAGATGGGCAACGCCTTCTCCGAGCTGAACGACCCGATCGACCAGCGCGCCCGTTTTGAGAAGCAGGTGGCCGAGAAGCGCGCACAGGGCGCAAACGCGTCGGTCGACGAAGATTTCCTGACCGCGCTCGAATACGGCATGCCGCCGACGGGCGGTCTCGGCTTCGGCCTCGACCGTTTGGTGATGCTGCTGACCGACAGCGCCTCCATCCGCGATGTTTTGCTGTTTCCTACAATGAAGCCCCTCGACAAGTAAAAGTCGAAAAACCCCAGTGTTTATGCGGGTTTAGGGACTTTCTAAACCGAATGAATTTACCTCTTTACACCAAATTTACACCAATCGGTGCTAAAAACGGTGCAGAGTTGAAAAAAGTAAATATGGGAATACTGCCACCGGGTAGCGAATGTTAAGCATTCGATTGCACATCGTTAGATCTTAGAAGATGTGCAGTCGGATGCTTGTTTTTTGGAGGTACTATGAACAAAACGAAACGGTTAATTCATTATTTTACAAAAGCCGAAAAATTATTGTGGATGTTTTCTGTAATTGGTATTATTGCAGCTTTTTTTGCCTTTGACAGAGATAACTATATTACGCTTACGGCATCATTGATCGGCGTGACTTCGTTAATATTGAGTGCGAAAGGAAACCCCATAGGACAATTTTTAATGATTATCTTTAGTGTGCTGTATGGTTTTATATCTTACACATTTTCATATTTCGGTGAAATGGCGACTTATCTCGGAATGACAGCGCCTATGGCATTTATTTCTTTAATCTCGTGGTTAAGAAATCCGTATAAAGGGAAAAAATCGGAAGTGAAAGTGAATCGAATAAGCAAAAAAGAACATATCTTTATGTGGGTTATGACCGTCATTGTGACAGTGATTTTTTATTTTATATTGGCGAATTTCCATACGG
>JBJEIR010000133.1:0-2538 GCA_051877215.1 Acutalibacteraceae bacterium
ATCCTCCACCGTAAGCCGCTTTTCCTCCGGCTTATCGGTTCTTTCCTCCGGCTTATCGGTTTGCCGTTCGGCATTCTGTCTGATCAAATCGACCGCAGGCTCCGAAAGCTGCTCGGCGGGAGAGACCGTTTTGGTAGACAGCTCGCTGAAATCGCTTTCGTCGACAGACGCCTTTGCGCGAAAATGCTCCCGCTCTTCCTCCGACAGAAAGGCATGATCATCCATATCCATCACGATCGGATCCGTTTCCTTTGTCTCCATATCAGAGGTGGGCGGCACCTCTTCTTCAGCGGTCGGTGCAAGCAAAATATGCCGATTCTCGTCATCGGGCAGCTTCTTTTTGCTTTTGGTGCGGCGAAATACCACAAGCACAAACAGGATCACGGCTGCGACCATCAGCAGCGCACCGATCAAGCCGAGCACAATCAGCAGCCACGGCGTTTGCGCCAATGTGTTCACCGCCTGTGAGTTGTTGGAAAATCCTATGACCGCCAATGTTTGAAAGCGTTGAACGGTAAAACTGATCATGCCGCCGACGCGCTTGACCTCCACCAAAGATGACAGGCCCTCAGAGGTGCAGACCGATACCGCAATTTTATCGCAGGTTTTCATCTGCTCCGGTATCGGCAGTTCGATTTGATACATGCCGTCTGCGGGCGCAATTTCAACCCGCTGTCCGCCCTCGATATACGAAAGAGCCAGGTTCAAAGCAAACCCTTTCACCAAATTGTCCCCATAAGACGAGAAGGCGGGGTCTGCATTTTTGGCGGCGACCAGCTGCTCCTTATTAACAGCATCATTGTTTAACGAGATGGCAAGGTGCACCGTGGCATCGCTGCTGCGCACCATTTCATTGTATACCGACAGCTCCATCCACATCCGCGCTTGTTCATTAAAAGAGGTAATAGAGGTCTGAAACGCATTGAGCGCACCGTTTTCAACATCGACGCCGACGCCGACACGCCCATCCTGAACGGTGGTGGTCGTCGGCGCATAAATATTGGAGAATTGGTCGCTGTCAATCACGGGAAGCGCCGCCTGCGTCGTTGTAGGAGGTGCCTGCGTCGTCTGCCCGCCGAGGAAAACCGTATCTCCTATAAAATAATAGGAATCAAACTGTCCCGAAGCCGCCGTACACGAAACCGTCGACGCCGTCTGCGGAACGGAGTATTCAAAAGTCACCTCTCCCATCCAGGAGGAATACGCCTCTTCCACCTGCTCCCCGTCGACGGTCAGTGTCACCGGCCACGCCGCGACATAACCGCCTTCACTGTCGAGCATCGAGGCTTTGATCGCGCCGTTCTCAAGCTGCTCGACCGTCAGAATAATTTTTAATTGCGTCAGAGAGGGGTCGATATCCTCCGGCTGAGGCTCCGCTGACACCGAGAATGACAAAATAATCATCAGTAATACAGCCAAAAGAGCAACGCCTTTTCTCATGATTTAAAAACTCCTTTTTTCATACAGCAAATAGCTACAGCCCGTTTTACCGGGCATCCAATCGATCCGTCCGTTTTTCGATTTGGCGCTGTAGGCAATCGTTTCCAAATTAAAGATATTGTGTAGTATTATAGCATGTTCATTTCAAAAAGTAAATCGTTTACACAAAAAGAAATTTTATTTTTTAAATTTTATTTTATTAGTTTATTATCACAAATGTATTTACGCATTATAAATCAACCGCTTCTCTTCCTATCTGAATCATATATCCGAAAGCATCCCCTCCGCTTTTGATGCCTGTTTTCGGCTAAAATATATCCTTTGTTTGCCATTCAAAAAGACAACGCCGTCGCTCAAAAGCCGAGAAAAACGAGCCGATCGTTTGATCGGCTCGCGAGAATGTCAAAAAAACGCCCTGTAAAACGACTGACTGACCCTGACAACCCCCAAAAAGGGCAAGAAAGACACTTAGCAAAGAAGCAGAGCATTTTGTGCGCTGCTTCTTCCCGTCGGAAAAGTCTGTTGTACCACCGCCTCCCCTGTGTAATGGGGAGAGAGGGGTTGACTTCAAAGCCCCCTCCCCCTCGTTAGAGGGAGCCAAAGAGATAGCGCCGCACCAAAGCCTCCCTCTGATGAGGGAGGTGGCAAAAATCTTTGATTTTTGCCAGAAGGAGAGAAAACATAGCTGATCATTGCTTATTTCCGATAAAGACAAAACACTGCTATTCTCTCCCTCAGTCACCTTCGGTGACAGCTCCCTCGTCAGAGGGAGCCAAGTGGTTTGCAGCGTATCAATGCCTTTCCCCTGTGTAAGGGAGAGGGAAAAGATTGTTTTTTGACAAGCTGACGAGCCGATCGTTTGATCGGCTCGCTTTTGCGATCTTCCTTTTCTTTACGCTTTTTTCGGCGGAAATCCTCTGCAGCCTGTCGGATATACCGGTCGGCTGCGTCATGAAGAGCGCAGCCGAAAATCTCATGAAATTTTCAGCTGTAAGCGGAATTTATCCGAAATCATGGCGATAAACTCACTATTGGTGGGCTTGCCGCGCCCGTTGTGAATGGTATAGCCGAAATAGGAATTGAGCACATCCACATCTC
>JBJEIR010000134.1:0-2510 GCA_051877215.1 Acutalibacteraceae bacterium
TCGTCGTTGGGAAGCGGCACGACCGACACGGTCGCTTCGGCGACCTGATCGGCGGCGACGCGCTGAATGGCTTGAGAGATGAGAGAACGCGCACGGGCGTCCGCCTCTTCTTTGAGCTGTGCTTCCATCTCGTTGAGACAGACCGCTTTTTCGTGGGTCAGCTCTTCGGTCAGATTGTTCAGGAGATAGTCCTTCGCCTGTTCAACCGTAAAGCCGGAAATGCGCTCGAGCATTTCAAACTGACTCTTTTTCAGGTTCTCGACATCGGCGAGCTTTGCTTCGATGTCCTTTTGCCGTTTGGCAATCTGTTCTTCTTTTTTCTCGTAGTTCTCAATCTTGCGGTCAAGGGTTTCTTCCTTTTGCTGCAAGCGGTTTTCCTGCCGCTGTACATCCCGCCGACGGTCCTTCATTTCGCGTTCGGCGTCGCTGCGCAAACGGTGAATTTCATCCTTTGCTTCGAGCAGGGCTTCCTTTTTGCGGCGCTCGGCGGCGTCCTGTGCGTCTTTTTTAATGCGCTCTGCTTCGGTTTCCGCCGATCCGATGACGCCTTCCGCTTCACGGCGACGATGTTCAATACCGCGCTTAAAAGCAATCGGCCCGGCGACAGCCACGCCCACTGCAAGACAGACGATCCCGATCACCACAGCGATCCAAATGGGTATGTCCATACCTGTGCTGCACCTCCTAGTTTTGGTAGGGGTGTTAGCTATAAAATTGTAAATGCAAGCTGCACGAAAGCACATAAGACGGCGCGCCGCCGAAAAAGCGGTCAGTGGGAGGCGGGACGGTCGGTCCTGCCGATCTATTCGCCGTTTGTGCGTAACATACAAGAGCGCTTTACCCCTCTCCGGTTTCGGCGATGCCGCCGCGCGGACGGAGGGCTATAGCCAACGCTCCCTTTTCTGAAAAAATGAAAAAAGTTCGTTAAAAACCAACGGTTCGCGCTGCCCATCGTATAAACGGGTGAAAAAAATACGCTTACCTACTTTATACTATATAACTTTTCACCATGTCTTGTCAAGGGCTTTGCGCTTCTTTTTAGAGCATTTTTATAAAAATAAGCGCGTTTCAGCGGGGTAAGCCGTGCGGCAAGGCGGCGCTTTTTCGTGTTTTTCGGACCAAATCGGGCCTTTTGCGCGGCGTGACTTTGCTCGGTCACAACCGCCGATTACGCGTTGCTTGCGGTCGATGCGGTCTGTGCGTCCGTTGCCGTCGACGCCGATTGCGCGTCGGGCACCGCGGCTGTCGATTACACATCGGGCACTGCGGCTGTCGATCACGCGTCGGTGACGAGCGCTGCGAGCAGCGCATCGGTCACAACTGCTGCTTGAACGGCTTCTTTGACATCGTGTGCGCGCAGGATGCGCGCGCCGCCCAGCTGCGCCGCCGTGTGCAGCGCCAGCGTGCCCGCAAGCCGCTCTTCAAACGGCGGGTTGCCGCAGCATACGCCGATGACGCGCTTGCGCGAGGCGCCGCACAGCACCGCGACGGGCGGCAGACCTCTTAACAGCTCGGGAAGACGCGAAATGACGGCGAGGTCGCCCTCGCGGCTTTTTCCGAATCCGATTCCGATGTCGAGACAAATATGCTCCTGCGAAAGGCCGTCGCGCCGCGCCAAACAAAGCGCCTTTTCAAAATAAGCGCGCACGGCGCGAACCGCCTCGTCCTTGTCGGCGCCGTCGTCGCCCTGATGCATCATCACAAGCCCCGCGCCGTAGCGGGCAGCAAGAGCCGCAAAGCCGTTTGTAAGGCTGCCCGATACATCGTTTAAAATGGCGGCGCCGTTTTGCAAGGCTTTTTCTGCCACATAGGGGTAATAGGTGTCCACCGAGACGGGGATGCGCAGCCGTCCGCGCAGCGCCTTCAGCACGGGGGACAGGCGCGCCCATTCCTCTTTGTCGGAAACGGGCGTGTGACCCGGTCTGGTGGATTGTCCGCCGATGTCCAGAATGGCGGCGCCCTCTGCTTCTATCGCGAGTGCACGCTCGACGGCCGCGTGCGGCTCCAGATAGCGGCCGCCGTCCGAAAAGCTGTCGGGGGTGACATTTAAAATGCCCATGACGGCGGTGCGCTCAAGAGACAGCGTGCCGCCGCAATGGGTAAAAACGGGGTGCGTGCGCATGAAAATAGCTCCTTTCAAGATGGGTGCCCGACGGCGGGAAACGCTTGCCGGACGGGCGAAAGAGAGCCGGCTGCATTTGCGCAATGCAGCCGGCTCAGTCTGTCAAAAAAACCGCACTGTAAAACGACCGACCGACTTTTTTAACGCTCCCGACAACCCCAAAAAGGGGCAAGGAAGACACTTAGCAAAGAAGCAGAGCATTTTTGTGCTCTGCTTCTTTCCGTCGAAAAAGCCTGTTGTACCAACGCCTCCCCCTGTGTAAGGGGGAAAAAGGGGTTGACAACACAGCATTTGTGTCCGCCGATGCCTCCCCTGTGCAAGGGGAGGTGGCACGGCGTCAAGCCGTGACGGAAGGGTTGACACCAAAGCCTCCCTCTGATGAGGGAAA
>JBJEIR010000135.1:0-2507 GCA_051877215.1 Acutalibacteraceae bacterium
GCGGCCATGGAAACGCTGCGCCGGAGCCATGTAGCCGTTTTCGGTCTCGGCGGGAATTTCCTCTCCGTGCAAAAAGGCGGCGACGCGTGGGTCGTTTTTCTTAAGGGAGAGGATGCGCCGGCAATCGGTCGGACGGGCACAGGAGAAGAGTGCATGATGCGGCTCAATTCGATTTTTGGCAATTGTTCCCACCGCAATACCGGCTGAAAGAACGGAAATTCCGGTGAAGGCGGGCAGCTCCTTCGGAAGCAAACGGACGGTATCGTGAAAGGCGGCGAGCCGTCCGTCTGCGGGTGCGGTAAAACAGTCTTCCAAAAGTGCCTGCGCCTGCTTTAGACGCTCATCTGTGCGGGGATACGGATAGGGGAGCGTTCTGCGCTCTTCTTGACCCTCTTTTACAAGCAGAGCAATAAAATGGCCTTCTCCGCCGTCCCTTGGAAAAATGCGGCGGCAGTATTCCAGAGGGAGGTCTTGACACGGGACATCGGGAACAAACGGCTGTATGGCTTCGGCGGGAAGCCCTTTTCTTCCAAAGGAAACAGGGCAGTCGGCAAGGTGAAAATCCGGATGCGTGTGCAAAAAGCGGGCAATCTGTCCTTCGTTTTCCTCGGGTGCAAAGGTGCAGGTGGAATATACAAGTCGTCCGCCGCGCCGCAGCGCTGAAGCGGCGTGATCGAGAATATCCGCTCCGCGCCGTGCACATTGGAGAACAAGCGCCTCTGACCATTGTGTCAAAGCGGCGGGCTCTTTTCGAAACATTCCCTCGCCCGAGCAAGGGGCGTCCACCAGCACGGCGTCAAACGCTCCGGCAAGCTGCGTACAAAGCGTGCCGCTGTCCGCATTTGAAACAACGGCATTTCGCACGCCGAGCCGTTCGATATTTTGCTGTAATACCTGTGCGCGGGCGCGAATATATTCGTTGCACCATAAAAGCCCCGTTCCGCCGAGTGCCGCCGCGATCTGCGTGGATTTTCCGCCCGGAGCGGCGCACAGATCCAGTATATGCTCTCCCTTTTGCGGAGCGAGTACCGTGACCGCCGAAGCGGCGGATGGCTCCTGCATGTAGTACGCCCCTGCATGATGCAGGGGATCCGATCCCGCTTTGTGCGGTGCGGTCAGATAAAAACTGCTGTCGCAAAAAGGGGCGGGTGTGAGCGGCGCTTCAAAAAGAGATAAAAAACGCGCGGTATCACATTTTAAAAGATTGACGCGCAGTCCTTTTTTGAGCACAAGCTCATATCCGCCGATAAACGACTGATACTCTTCTTCTCCGAGCAGTCGGCGCATACGCCTGAGAAAGTGCGGAGGAAATTCCATAAAAGTACAGCTCCTTCTTTTATTCGGTCGCCATCGGTTATATTTTAATTGCGGGAACGCATCTTGTCAACTTGAGAATACGCGCCGCATATGGTATACTGTTTACGGTCGCTAGGATGGGAGGACGAGAGCATGAAACTGGTTGTTACCGACTGGAAAACCGTCACAAACGGCGACTTGACAATTGAGCCGTTAAAGGCGTTCGGTGAAGTGGAGGTCTATGAATTGACGGAGCCGTCACAGCTTGCCGAGCGGATTGCGCAGGCGGATGCGGTGCTGTGCAATAAAACGCCGATGACAGGCAAGGCGCTCTCGTGTGCGCCTCATCTGCGGTATATCGGGCTGTTTGCGACGGGCTATAACAACATCGATCTTTCATATACCAACGCCCACGGCATCACGGTGTGCAATGCGGGCGCCTATTCTACCGAGGCGGTGGCGCAGCATGTGTTTGCCCTGCTGCTTTCCCAGATGAGCCGCGTCGATGCTTACCGCCGCTTTGTGGACGACGGTCACTGGATTGGAAGCGATGTCTTTTCGCCTTTTTGTTTTCCTATGACCGAGCTTGCGGGACTCACGATGGGAATTGTCGGATTCGGCAATATCGGGCAGGCGGTCGCGCGTATTGCGTCTGCATTCGGGATGAAAGTGCTTTGTCATACCCGCACGCCGCGTCAGGCTGAAAATGTATCGTTCGTGTCGTTTGAGGAACTGCTTTCCCGTTCGGATGTCATTTCCGCGCATTGTCCGCTGAATGCACAGTCGGAGAAGCTGTTTGATGCGCGGGCTTTTGAAAAATGCAAGCAGGGCGCCTTTTTCATCAATACGGCTCGCGGGGGCATTGTCGATGAAATCGCATTGCAGCAAGCTCTTGCAAGCGGAAAACTCGCAGGAGCGGCGGTCGATGTGCTGGAAACAGAGCCGATGAAAGCGGATTGCCCGCTGCTGCATGCGCCGAATTGTATCATTACGCCGCATGTCGCGTGGGCTCCTCTTCGCACCCGTCAGCGTCTGCTCGGGCTGGTATGCGATAATCTGCGGGCGTATCTAAACGGCACCCCGCAGCATGTGGTCAGAGGATAATCGGCTTTTGTCATATAGCATGAAAAAACAGCAGGCAATCGATTGCCTGCTGCAGCTTGTCAAAAAACCGTACTGTAAAAGGATTTTGTGGCATACCACCGCCTCCC
>JBJEIR010000136.1:0-10329 GCA_051877215.1 Acutalibacteraceae bacterium
AGCATCCTTGCGGTTTTCCTCCAAAGCAAGATTAATAGCTTCTTTTAAAGTATCCGCTCTTCCTGTTTCCAGGATTTTAGAGATAAGAAATGCATTATCAAACATATCGGGATGAATAAGTGTAACGGCATTTAACTGTGTTTCGATATCTTCCAATTGGTTTTTAAGCTCATTATTTTTTTCGGAAAATACTTTACGGATGGTATTTGTTGCTATGTTGTTTTTTTCTTTTTCGGTTTCATAATAGGCATCACAATTTTTTGTAAGCGTCAAAAAAGCGTTTTCAAATTCCGCACATTCCGAATAAAAACATTCATTTTGTCCTGTAACAAAAGAAGTCTTCGCAGTATTGTTCCAATCATCTATTTTTTCTTTATATGTCAAATACTTGTCGACGATATCTGAGAAATGAAAATACCATACAACGCCTACCGGTATGGCAAGTAAGAAACACCCCCCTAACATACTGAGAAAAAAATCGAGAAGGAATGTTCGAATAAGAAATGAAAAAACAAAGCTGATACCGCATAATGCTAAAAGGCCGTCAAAGATAATACCGATTATTGCAGCAAAGGTGGGATTTTGCGGATTTTTCGGAGGAGTCGGAAGAAGTCTTTGAATGACAGCGGTATTTGTCGGTGCTTTAGGCAGCTTTTTTGCCTGTTCATCTTGATATTGCGATAGATTTGCAATGAAATCCTCATTTTGTGATTCGATTTCTTCCTGTTCCTCAGATAACAGTGCGTACTGTTCATCTGTGATTTCAACTTTGCGATTATACAGTGCTCCTATTCTGCATAATTCTTTTACCGTTGAATCGATTCCGTTATTCATAATCTTCCTCCTCATCTTCATCCATTTCCGCCATTACTATTTTTGACAAAATTTCATACTGAAGAGGCGGATTGTTCAGCTTGTCTTTTCCATCGTATTTTCCTGACCATATGATGTTCCGCTCGATTTTTTGAATATCTGAGTATGTACCATCGGTCGGATAGGTCAGTTTTAAATACGGCTTTTTAGGCGGTAAAAGATACTCTTCGATGCTGCTTTCACCATGGAGAACGGCAAGCAAAAGTGCCGTTTCCATTTTGTTGACTATCTCTTTTTGGCTGTTGCTTTCTTCAGGGAGATCAACACCTGTTTCGACAAATGCTACAAACGGATTTTTGCCTTCATCCAAAATGTTTGGGTATCCGGCAAAGGGTAAATTGGATTGATCCATAGAGTTCGCCATAATAAAAGCAATTCTCTCCAAAAAAAGAAGATGGTTTTTTTGGGGAGAGATGCAATACAGATAATTGTAAAAGAATACAGTTTTATCGGGCACCGTGCTTGCTTTATTATAAGCTTGATGACCGGCTTCTGAAAAATACCATTCTTTTGTGCAGGGGATAAGATAGCTTTGAATCGTCTCCTTATCTTTCATAATTTCGATCAATCTAGACGGGCTGAAAAACAGCGACATTATGTACATCTCCTTTTATTATGACTTATGCATGTCTCGGGATGGACTTGCATTTCCGCTTTGATAATCACCTGTTGTAACCGATAATGGAACATAAACATATGCGTTTCCTATATTTTTTCATTTAGTTTTGCACCGCAGTTTCTACAAAAGTGTATAAAGAATCCTTCTTTTCGTCACAACAACAGTTTACTGCATTTTGCGGTATTTGTCAATACCGCAATTTGTTGTGTGGCATAATAATTTTTTAGGAGAATGAAGGGGGAAGGAATATGTTCAAACGCATCCGTGATCTACGCGAAGATCATGATTTGACGCAAAAGCAAATTGCCGAATCCATCAACTGTTCTCAACAGGTATATAGCAATTATGAACTCGGTCAACGCGACATTCCGACGGATATTCTGATTAAGCTTTCTAAGCTATATAATGTGTCCACCGATTATATCTTAGGAATTACAAATAATCCTGTTATAAACAGATGACGGTGATTTATCACGGATATTGATCTGGTGATTTTTTAGGGGGCGCTTGAGGTGCCGATTTCCGATATTTTGTCTGAAGAAGAGGCGGGGCTTTGACGGCTTTATCCACTGTCCGATCCCCTTTGATCAGCATTATAATCCGTCCAAACGGAGAAGTCTTATGCTGTCGGCATAGTTGCAAAATTTTGTCAAATATGGTATGCTAAAGGCCAAGAGGGAAGAAGAGGGGAAACACCATGCAAAAGGATACTGTGAAAATTTTGGAGGAGCTCGACCTTTGTGCGGATTTTCATACATTCTACGATGAACATAAAGAGTATATGGTCTGCGAAACGCTGGCCGATCTCCTGACGCGACTGCTCAATGAAAAAGGGTTAAAAAAGGCGGAGGTTATCAAGCGGGCAGAGTTATCCGAGGTGTATGCGTATCAGATATTTTCGGGGCTTCGTGTGCCGGATCGCAAAAAGCTGCTGTGTCTCGCCGTCGGTATGTCGCTGAATCTCGATGAGGTGCAGACCCTGCTTAAGTGTGCCGGTTATTCCCCGTTATATGTCAAACTGCCATTCGACAGCATCGTCCTTTACGGTATCTGTAAAAATCTTTCCGTGGTTCAAATCAACGAATTGTTGTTTGAATACGGGTTAGAGACCATGGGGTAAATCGCTTTATGAAAAAATGCCCGTTTTGCAAGGCGGAGATTGAAGAGAACGCCCGCTTTTGCCTTTACTGTATGACGTCGCTTGAAGACAAGCAAATAATAGACGCTCCGGCGGAAAAGAAAAAACGGTGGCTGTATATACCGGCCGCCGTTTTAGTGCTTTTGCTTGCGGTCGTGTGTACATGGCTTTTTGCTAAAGGCGACGGCGACCCGTCATCTTCAAAAGAACCGCCCCTGTCTTCGTCGATCGGCGATACGGTCACTTCAGAAAGCGGCTTTGATGCCGAAAACACAACCGCCGCACCAACCTTTGAGGATGGTGCGGCCGGTACAAATCCCGACAGCAGTCCGTCTGTCTCAAATGCGGATGTATCTGACACAGCCGTAACCTATACATACCGTGAGGCAACTGTTGACGATTGTTATCCTCCCGGAAAAGGCTCCATGTATGTTTCGGATAACATTGTGGTCATTACAGGAGTCGTCAATCCTGCGCCCGATGGGGTATACACGATTCCCGAAACGATCGACGGTAACAAGGTGGCCGCTATTATGCCGTCGGCATTTTGCGATGCAAACATAAGCCAAACGGTCAGAACCGTTATATTGCCCGCAACGGTCAGAACGGTTTGGAGTGATGCTTTCGGTGACTGCTGTAATTTGACAGATATTTATATAAAGTCGTTGGTAATAGGTATATACGAAGATGCCTTTCCCGAACTGCCGGAGCGAACGGAAGCCTTGACGATTCACTGCGCAAAAGATTGCCGCAATTTCGATTTTTATTATTATAGAAATATAGCCAGTGATTACGGCGCAGTTTACGAGGAATGGAACGGTTAAAAAGTATGACAAGAGAACAATATATAACTGAGCTTTTTCATACTTACTCACTGGTGTCGGTTTTGAGTGATAAAAACGAATGTAAGGTTTTGCGGATGAGAAACAAATCCAGACAAAAGGATTTGGTGCTGCGCAGCTTTCCGAAAATAATTGCGGCATACGAATCGCTTTATGCTGTGAAATGCGACAATTTACCCGTTATTTACGATGTTATTCCTCTTGATGACGGTCAAATCGTATTGGAGGAATATATCGAGGGACTCACCGTCGCAGAAGTTATGGAGAGCGGAAAATATCGCTATTTCGGCGCCCGTAAGGTCTTGATATCCGTTTGCCGTGCATTGACCGTTTTGCATGAACGAAACCTGATTCACAGAGATGTAAAACCGGAAAACGTGGTGATTGATAAAAACGGCAGAGTGGTTTTGATTGATTTTAATGCGTCCCGCGAGATTTCGGCAGCAACCAAGGACACCGTTATTATGGGGACTGTCGGCTATGCTTCTCCCGAGCAGCTGGGTGTTTCGCAAAGCGATGCCAGAACGGATATTTATGCTGTCGGCGTTCTGCTCAATGTCATGATTACCGGCAAGCACCCAAGCGAAAAATTGGCGCGGGGAAAAGTCGGCAGAATAGTGCGCAAATGCACAAGCGTGAACCCTGATGAACGCTATCAAACAGCAGAAAAACTGGCAAGCATATTATAACTGCCATTTGAATATTATTGACAAGCTTCGGTCGCCTTCTCGGCGGCCTTTTTTGTTTGTCTGTGTGGAGATTTGTGTATCCTTACAGCATAAAAATGTGCGAACGGCAAGAATAAAATGAATGAATTTGAGCAGATTTAAATATATTTTGATTGATTTTGAAAAAATCTCTTGACAAATGGGAGGACCGTTGTTATAATTAAGTCAGAAAAAGCCAAAAACATTCAAAATCGTTCAAAAAATGCTTTTATTTTGCAAAAAAAGGAGATGTCGGCGATGCTGACACAGGAACGATATAACCGAATCTTGTCTGAGCTGGCTCTTCGGCAGACGATGACCATTTCGGAGCTGACGGAGCTGCTTGACAGCAGTGAATCGACGGTTCGCCGCGACTTATATGCGCTTGATAAATTGGGTAAGCTAAAGAAAGTGCACGGCGGCGCGGCGGCACTGCAGGCGGGATATGTCGCGGACGAAGCGGATGTCAACACCAAGCAGCAGCTTTATACAGCGGAAAAAGCCGCCATCGGAGAATATGCGGCAAAGCTGATTTATCCCGATGATTTTGTGTATATTGACGCGGGTACGACCACCGAGCGGCTGATCGATTTTTTGGGCGGCTGTCGGGCGACCTTTGTGACCAACGGTGTGGCGCATGCCAAGAAGTTGATTCAGCAAGGCTGCAAAGCGTATGTGATCGGCGGACAGCTCAAGCTGTCGACCGAAGCCATTGTGGGGTCGGACGCACTCGTCAATCTGCGCAAATACAATTTTACCAAATGCTTTATCGGCACAAACGGGATCAGCATTGACAACGGTTATACAACGCCCGATACGGAAGAGGCACTTGTGAAAACGGAGGTTATGAGCCGCTCGTATGTATCGTATGTTTTGGCGGACAGCAGCAAATTTTCTCAGGTGTCCTCCGTCACCTTTGCACCGATCGCGGGCGCCTGTATCGTGACGGATCAGTTGCCCGATGAGCGGTACCGACAGTATACGGTGGTCAAGTGCGTTTCGCAAGCAGACGAAAAAAAGGGGGAGCCATCCGAATGATTTACACCGTAACCTTTAATCCGGCGATCGACTATGTGATGCACACCGATCGGATCATCCCCGGTCAGACCAACCGGTCGCAAAGCGAGGAATATTATTTTGGCGGCAAGGGCATCAATGTATCCGTTGTGCTGCATCGCCTCGGCCTGGAAAGCGTGGCACTCGGTTTTGTGGCCGGATTTACGGGAGATGCGATTGAAAAAGGCTTGACCGAGGAGGGCGTTCAAACGGACTTTGTTCGGTTGCCGCGCGGCATTTCCCGCATCAATGTCAAAATTAAAGCGGAAAAGGAAACGGAATTGAATGCGCAGGGACCGCTCATCGACGAGGACTCGCTTCAAAAGCTGACGCATAAGCTTGCGCTGCTCGGGAAGGGAGATACCCTGGTGCTGGCGGGCAGTATTCCGAATACGCTTCCCGAAGATATGTATGAACGCGTTTTGCAGCAGCTTGAAGGGCGGCAGGTTCGAACGGTGGTAGATGCCACCGGGGAGCTGCTTGCCAAGGTGCTGAAATTTCATCCGTTTCTTATCAAACCGAACACGCATGAGCTCGGGGAAATCGTGGGACGCCCGTTGAAAACGGATGAGGATATCGCGGCGGCGGCGCTTGAACTTCAGGAGAAGGGCGCGCGCAATGTGCTTGTCTCCATGGCGGGGGACGGCGCCATGCTGGTCACGGAGGACGGACAGCGCTTTCGCATAGCGGCGCTGAAAGGAACCGTGAAAAATTCGGTGGGAGCGGGCGACTCGATGGTCGCGGGATTTCTTGCCGGATATGCTCAATCAGGAGATTATCTTCACGCACTGCATATGGGATCGGCGGCCGGAAGCGCTACGGCATTTGCCGAGGGACTGGCGTGCAAAGAAGATATTTTTAAACTCATGAAGCAGTATCAATAAAAAAGGAGGAGACATACGAATGAAGATCACGGATTTGTTAAAACTGCAGAGCATTGAACTGCAGGGAAAAGTTCAAACCAAAGAAGAAGCGATTGAAAAATTGGTAGAGCTGCAATGCGCGGCGGGCCATATTGCCGATCGGGATGCTTACATCAAGGGCATCTGGGAGCGCGAGAACACCGGTTCCACCGCTGTAGGAGACGGCATTGCCATTCCTCATTGCAAGAGCGACGCTGTCAAAACGCCCGGTCTTGCCGCGATGGTTGTACGGGACGGGGTCGACTACGGCGCAATGGACGGCAAGCCGTCTGACCTTCTGTTTATGATCGCCGCTCCGACGGATGGGGATGTGCATCTGGAAGTGCTGTCCCGACTGATGACGATGCTGATGGATGAGAGCTTTCGTGCACAGCTGCTGGCGGCACCCGATAAAGAGAGCTTTTTAGCGGCAATCGACGCCAAAGAACGGGAGAAATATCCGGAGGAGGCGGCGCAGGCGTCGCGTAGCGGCTATCGCATTTTGGCGGTCACCGCCTGTCCCACAGGAATCGCGCACACCTACATGGCTGCGGAAGCGTTGGAAGCGGCGGGCAAAAAGCTCGGATATCCGCTTAAAGCGGAAACCAACGGCAGCGGCGGCGCCAAAAATGTGCTGACAGCCGAGGAGATTGCGGCGGCCGACGGCATCATCATCGCCGCGGATAAATCCGTTGATATGGCGCGCTTTGACGGCAAGCCGCTTCTCAGTGTCAAGGTGGCGGACGGTATTCATAAGCCGGAGGAGCTTATCCGCAAAATCGAGAACGGAGAAGCGCCGGTCTATCATCATAAGGGCGGCGAAAGCAAGGACAGCATCTCCTCTGATGAGAGCTTCGGCCGACAGATCTATAAGCATCTGATGAACGGCGTTTCCCATATGCTGCCGTTCGTCGTTGCAGGCGGTATCTTTATCGCGATCGCGTTTTTGATCGACACCCTGACGGGCGCTCCGCAGGACAGCAATTTCGGTATGCACTCGCCGGCGGCCGCCTTCTTCAAAACGATCGGCGGCTATGCCTTTAACATTATGGTGCCGATCCTGTCCGGTTATATCGCAATGAGCATTGCCGACCGTCCCGGTCTTTTGGTCGGTCTTGTCGGCGGCTTCTTGGCAACGGCCGGTTCGACCTTTGCCCTTCCGGGCGGCGATATTGCCTCCGGCTTCCTCGGCGCGTTGGTTGCCGGTTTTGTCGGCGGCTATATGATGCTCGGCATTCGCAAGCTGTGCGACCACATGCCCAAATCACTCGAAGGCATCAAATCCGTGCTGATTTATCCGCTTCTCGGTCTCGGAGGCGTCGCGGTGCTCATGTGCGCGATCAATCCGATCATGGGCTTTATCAATACCGCAGTGAACAACTGGCTGGCTTCTTTGGCGGACAATCCCGCGCTGGGTATCGTTCTCGGCTGCATCCTTGCGGGCATGATGGCCATTGACATGGGCGGTCCGTTCAACAAGGCGGCATATGTGTTCGGCACGGCGTCTCTGACAACAGCGGCAACGCTGGAGGCGGGCGGCAGCGCGGTCATGGCGGCGGTTATGATCGGCGGCATGGTTCCCCCGATTGCTATTGCGCTTTGCACCACCTTCTTTAAAAACCGCTTTACGGCAGAAGAGAAAAAGAACGGCATTGTCAACTATATTATGGGCTTGAGCTTCATCACCGAAGGTGCCATTCCGTATGCGGCGGCGGATCCGCTTCGTGTGATTCCGTCCTGTGTGATCGGCGCGGCGGTGGCCGGCGGACTTTCGACGGCGTTCGGATGCACTTTGATGGCGCCTCACGGCGGCGTGTTCGTGTTTGCCCTGGTGCACAACTGGCCGATGTATCTGCTTTCCCTCGCGATCGGTTCGGTGGTCGGCATGCTGCTCTTGGCGCTTCTCAAAAAGCCGGTGAATAAAAAAGCATAATTCGTCATTTCAATCAAGCAGGAGGGTTTCGATATGGTGAGCAAAACAGTTACACTGAGCAACGCGCAGGGATTTCATATGCGTCCCGCCGGCGTGTTTGCGGGCGAGATGGGAAAATTTCAGTCCGATGTCACGCTGATCCACAACGGCAAAGAGGTCAACGGAAAAAGCCTCATGAATATCATTGCCGCTTGTATCAAATGCGGTATGCAGGTGGAGATTCGCTGCAGCGGAGCAGACGAACAGGAAGCTCTTGACAAGGCGGTTTCGCTCATCGAGAGCGGTCTCGGAGAATAATGCCGACAGAGGCTCAAAAGCGGAGGAGAGGTGATTCCGATGTATAAAGGCATCGGCGCATCAGAGGGCATCGGTATGGGCAAAACGGTGCTTGTGACAGATACACTGCCAACTTATACGCCCCGCACGGTGGAGGATACCAATGCGGAACGCGCCCGTTTTCGGGAAGCGGTCGAGGGCTTTTGCGAACAGACAGAGCACATGGCAGAGCGTATGACCGAGTCGGCAGGGGAGCACGAGGCAGACATTTTGCGCGGCCATATCATGATGATCCGCGACCCGTTTATGGTATCGCAGATCGAGGACGGCATCGGCGCGGGACAATGCGCAGAGGCGGCGCTGGAAGCGGTTTGTGATATGTTTATCGGCGTGTTTTCGCAGGCGGATGACGAATTGACCCGCCTGCGGGCGGCCGATGTTCGCGACATCAAAACGCGCCTGTTAAAACGGCTTTTGGGGCTTGCGGATGTTGATCTCGGCTCTCTTCCCAAAGGCACGGTACTGGTCACGCACGATCTGACCCCATCCATGACGGCGGGTCTGGATAAGGACAATATTACGGCGATCGTGACCGAGAGCGGCGGGCGCACCTCTCATTCTGCCATTCTGTCAAGAGCGCTCGGAATTCCGGCGGTGCTCAGCGTTGCGGGCATCACGGAAAAGCTGACAAACGGCGAGTATGTCATCGTGGACGGCTCAAAAGGAGAAATCCTCGACGATCCGGCACCCGAGCAGGTGGAACGCTATGCCGCGCTGCGAGAAGAGTATCTGAGCCGTCGGCGTGAGCTGATGACCTATAAGGACAAGCCGACCGTCACCGCGGACGGCGTAAAATTAGAGCTTTGCGGCAACATCGGTTCACCCGACGAAGCGCAGACGGTGCTCTCCTTCGGCGGAGAGGGCGTGGGACTGTTCCGCACGGAATTCCTCTTCATGGAGCGTGCCTCACTCCCCTCGGAGGAGGAGCAGTTCGAAGCGTATAAAAAGGCGGCGCTGATCCTAAAAGGCAAGCCGCTGATCATTCGTACGCTCGATGTGGGCGGAGATAAGGACATCCCGTACCTCGGCCTGAAAAAGGAGGAAAACCCGTTTCTCGGCTATCGGGCGGTGCGTTACTGCCTGCAAAACAGCGAAATGTACCGTTCACAGCTCCGCGCACTGGTGCGTGCCAGCGCCTATGGCGATGTTCGCATCATGATTCCCTTGGTCACCAATGTGGAAGAGGTGCGCACCGTTCGTGAGATGGTTGCGCAGATCATGGCGGATTGCGCGGCAAACGGGATTGCCACGGCAAAAAAGGTGCCGGTCGGCGTCATGGTGGAGACGGCGGCGGCCAGCGAGATTGCAGACCTTTTGGCGAAAGAAGCGGACTTTTTCTCCATCGGCACAAACGATTTGACACAGTACACAATGTCCGTTGACCGCGGCAATGCCGCTGTGGCCTATCTGTATTCTCCGCTGCAGCCGGCGGTGCTGCGCTCTGTGCGCCGCATCATTTCCTGCGCGAAAAAAGCGGGCATCCCCGTCGGAATGTGCGGAGAAGCGGCTGCCGATCCGCTGCTCATTCCGCTTCTTATCTCGTTTGGACTCGATGAATACAGCGTGACGGCCTCCTCTGTGCCGGCGGTGAGAAAAAACATTTCCCGCTGGACAAAGGCGAGGGCGGATGAAATCGCGGAGCACGCGCTGTCTCTGTCCACCGAAGCGGAGGTCCGCGCCTATTTGCAGCAGGTCACGGAATAAAGCGGCGGCCTGCATAGGCGAATTTCATAAAGGTTGGACAGCGCCGTATCATTGAAAACCGACTGTTTACAAAGACGAAAAACAGGTGATGATTAATGCTAACGCCACATAAGGAAGTAATTTGAAAAACACTTAAATTAAAACTTTATGGGCGTTGCAAAGGCGAAAGACAGAGTATAAGGCAAAAATGCTTTTTACTCTGTCTTTCTTTATGTTCAA
>JBJEIR010000137.1:0-10245 GCA_051877215.1 Acutalibacteraceae bacterium
CTACGGCGCGTCCTCGCCGACGGTCAATGTGGAAAACGGCTTTGTGCTGATTGATTTGAATGCAACGACTACCACCACAACCACCACAGCCGCAACGACCACCACCACGACAAAGACTACTACGACGACAACGACTACCACTACCACGACCACCACAACAACCACTACGACGACAAAAGCTCCGACCACCACCACGACGGCGGCCAAAACCACCACCACAACCACCACAACGACAGTGGTGTCGGGTGCCGAAACGGTGACCTTTACCGTCTCCAATGCACAGGGAACAGAGGGAGATATCCTCTATGTTCCGGTGTCGCTGGACAGCCGTGAGGGTATTTGCAACATGGATGCCCGGATTTCCTTTGATACGACCTTGCTCGAGCCGATCGTACAGGAAGATGAGGAATGGGTCATCTGGAACACCGGTGCCGTCGGTACCTCCTCTGTTTTGAAGGGCTCCTCCTACAGCGGCGGAGTGATCAAGGTTGTGTATGCCAATGCCTCGAAAAATACCGCTGCAAGCGGTGTGCTGTTTACACTGGCCTTCCGCTTGAAGGATGTATCGGTGGAGACGGCGACGACCGTGACGGCAACCTTCAGCGCCGTGCAAAAATATACGCAGGACAATCCGGATGCTTACGGCGCGGCGGCGGTGAATACAGCGGTCATTCCCGGAAATATTTCCATTGCCCCCATCGTTGAAACCACCACGACCACCACGACAAAACCGGAAGGCATCACCTCGGTCGGTTTCACCATAGAGGATCAGGATGTGCTCAAGGGAGCTGTCGTGGCCGTTCCTGTCTACCTTGAAAGCAGCGTGGGCGTTTGTAACTTCAGCGCGACGCTGACCTTTGACAGTGCCAAGCTGACGCCTGTTTCGCAGGAGGACGGCACTTGGGTTGTTTGGAATACGCAGATGCTCGGCAGCTCGGGCAATTACTTCACCTCCGATTATTATGCGGGCGCCTCGGAGCTGTATATAACCTATATCAACGGCAAGGAGAATTCGGGCGCTTCGGGTGCGATCGCCACGGTGTATTTCACGGTGATCGGTGACGAGCGCACAACGGCGGATGTCTCCCTGACAATAGAGGATATCCAGTATTATGACAGCGAGTACGGAGATGAATACGGCGGTGTGACGCCGTCTGCCGTCAATGTGAAGGCGGGCACGCTGACCATCTGCCCGAAGATTACGATCGAGTATTACGATACCAAAGATCAGCTGATCAGTGCGGTCGATGCACCGAACAATAACGGCGAGCTGACCATCCCGTCCATTGATAATCCGCCCGCATACCGCAATTACAGCTTTATCGGTTGGAATATCACCTCTCAGACCGAGGATACGATTCAGGTTGCGCCTGCCTACGGATATATCATCCGTACAAAGGGCGGCAAGATCGCCGAAAGCTATATTTATGAGGCCGGCGGCGGCCATCTGCTCAAGAGCGATTACACAGAGGCCTACTTCGATTATGTGACCGACCGCAACCAAAGCGGAAACGGCCTGATGGGCTACGATAACCGTGTACAGGTCGTGGCGGATGCTGCTCCGGAGGGCATGGCTTTTGCCTGGTGGCAAGACCAGAACGGCAACATCGTCAGCTACGACGAGAGCTATACCATCTTTATTCCCGGCAATCTGACATTGACGGCTGTATATGTCAACGAAGGAACCGAGATCGCCAAAACCCCGACCGTGTCGATGCAGATCGTTCGTACCGACCCGGGAGCGGGCGGCGATCCCCAAAAGGGCTCTATCAGCTGGGTATCGACGCTCAATATAGCGGATACCACGCGCTATACGATAGAGGAATTCGGTATTTATTACAGTCCCTATGCGGATTATGATCAGTTGACCTCTGCCTCCGGTACGCGTCAAAAGGTGGCAGCAGCGACCTATTCCGTTACATCGTATCAGTATTCCGTGACAATCAACAAAGTCGCTTCCGGAAAAACACGGGCTGCCGTTGCGTATTTGATCTATAAAGATACACAGACAGGTACCACTCATACCGTTTACAGCGGAAACTTCTTGTCCGCCACAATGACGAGTGCGTCTTGACAGAGGAGGACGAAAGCTATGAAAAAACAGTATGAAGCGCCGGAAATGAGCATTGACTGGTTTTTGACACAGGATATTTTGGCTGTCAGCAACCCGACCGATTGGATCCCCGATACGGATGATGACGATGCTTTCGGCGATCTGTGATGCTGCGTATGGGGTCGGACAGCACAAATAAGGGATGTCCGGCTGTGTGACGAAAAGCGGATATATGCCCCGCCTTGTCTATAGGTGCGTTGCGCCGGACAGGCGGGGCATTGCTGCTTTTTCGGCGCCGCACGCGGGGCAAAATCGGCATATGCAAACGGCGTCCGATCGGGTTGTATGCAAATGCCGCTGAACAGGCTATCGGGGGGACTCCTGCTTCTTATGTATATTTGATAGGCATAAGGGGAGTCTATTGACAGAAAAAACCGTATCGGCAAGGAATGCAATGCGGTAAAAAGGAGAGATGACGGTGAAGCGGTTTCAAAAATCGGCCATACGGCGGAGCATATGGGCTGCTTTGGCGCTTCTTTTGCTTTTGACAGCCGCCGTTTTGGGGTATTCTCTTTGGCAGAATACCACCATCGGGGTTTCCCGCTATACCATTGAAAGCGACAAAATTCCGGCAGCCTTTGACGGCTGCCGCATTGTGCAGCTCTCCGACCTGCACAATGCCGATTTCGGCTCGCAGCTTGTGGAAACCGTACGGGCAGAGCAGCCGGATATCATCGTGCTGACAGGCGATTGGATTACGCGCACGGATACGGATATCACGGTCGCAAAAGCGTATCTGCCCGTATTGTGCGATATAGCGCCTGTTTATTATGTTGCGGGAAACCACGAGGCGCGCGCTCCCTTGGGGGCAGAGCTTACGCAGGCGCTGATTGACAGCGGCGTGACCCTGCTTGAAAATCGCGCGGTGTTATGGACCAAAGGCACACAGTCAGTGAATCTCATCGGGGTTTACGACCCGGAATACAGCACGCATCTGTATAAGGAACTGCCGCGGCTCGTCGACCCGCAAGAGTATAATATTTTGCTTTACCACCGCCCCGAACAGCTTGAAGAGTGTGCCTCCTACGGCGTCGATTTGGTGCTGTCCGGTCATGCGCACGGCGGCCAGGTGCGTCTGCCGCTGATCGGAGGGCTGTTTGCGCCGAATCAAGGGCTCTTTCCACGCTACACGGACGGGATTTATACCGAAGATCACACAACGATGGTGGTCAGTCGCGGGCTTGGGAACGCGGTGTGGCTTCCGCGTATTCTCAATCCGCCCGAGATCGTCACCGTCACGCTGAAACAGACGCCGTAAAGGACACTTGAAAACGGCGCGGAACCGAGCGACAGCCGCTTTGGCCGACCGATCAAAATGCCTTTTTCGGCTTTCGGTCGCGCTTTGGGCGGCTGTCTGTTTTTGCTGTTTTCAGTGACGAATAAAAAACACCCGCCAAATAGCCCTTTTTCGGCTGTTCGGCGGGTGTGTCGTTTCGAGATCTGTTGTGTCGCTTTCTCAGCGATACAGATTCATGCGGAAGAGCTCGCTTTCGTCTTCCTTGTTCTTGCAGATGACGGTCGCTTCTCCGATGTTGCCCCAATCAATGGAGGAGGAAAGCGCCATCAACTGTGTCAGACGGCTTTTCAGATTGAGCACATCGCCGTCCGCGGTTTCCAGAAAAACATCCCCTTTGGCAGTGGAGGCGAAATCAATCAGCTTCTGGAAATCGAAATCGTGAATTACAACATGGTCAGACATATGCAAATGCCTCCTTTCATATTTGCGGCAATGGTTTCTCACCGCACCTATAGTATACGAAAAAAGATGTCAAAAAGCAACGCAAAAAAATGACCAATATTACAATTTGGCTCGTTGTTTTTTAGCTAATATACATAATATTTTGATTGAAAAGAAAAATTTTCCGATTTTAACAAAAGTTTCACAATTGGGATATTGACACTTTTTCCTCCGCGTGGTAGAGTATTGCTAGCACTCGGGACATATGAGTGCTAACAGCCGCATCGGCGGCGCCGGGCGTAAAAAAACGGCCGGCAAAGAGGCGCCGTCATAGGCATAGATTGTACGGTAAAACGGCATTGTATCCGTTGCGGCGATCTTTTTTATGATATATAATCTTTCATGAATCGTCTTTCATGAACAAACCGTAAAATGCTTGGGGGTGGCGGAATTGGAACTGGGTGAGCGAAAAAAAGCGATATTGACGGCGATTGTTGAAAACTATATCCAAACGGGTGAGCCGGTCGGCTCCAAGCTGTTGGCACAACAGCTCGACAATGCGGTTTCCTCCGCTACCATTCGCAATGAGATGGCGGATTTGGCGGCGCTCGGGTATCTTGATCAGCCGCATACCTCGGCGGGGCGGATTCCGACGGCGAAGGCGTTTCGTTTGTATATTGACAGGCTGATGCCCAAGAGACCGCTTGATGAACAGAGCAGGGACGAGATTGACCGCAGACTGACGCGGGCGGCCGGTGACCCCGAACGGCTGCTTGGGGAGGCCACACAGCTTCTCAGCGACGCGACCGGCTGCGCCGCGCTGACCACACCGCCTGCGGAACAGGCGGGTACGCTGCGGCGCATCGAGCTGGTGCGGATGTCTCCCCGCACGCTGATGCTGGCACTGATGACCTCTTCCGGCGTGCTGCGCAGCCGTCTTTGCCGCATTGACGAGTCGGTAAGCGAGGATCAGCTCCTGCTTTTTGATAAGCTGCTGTGCGATCGCTTTGTGGGTAAACCGCTTGTACAGATCACACCGGCACAGATGCAGCAGCTGATATCCGCCGATGAGAACGGTCTGCTTTTGGCGGGCGTCATCACCGGGTTTTATGAACTTGTGAAAGAATCGGTCGAATCGGATGTGCTGTTGACAGGGCAGCTGTTGCTGCTGGAAAACCCCGATTATCAATGGGAAAATGCGCGCTTGCTGCTGGGCTTTCTGTCCCGCCGCGAACGCCTGACCCAAATGCTGGCCGCGTACACAGGCGGACTGCATGTGTTGCTCGGCAGCGAGAGCTTGTGCCCTGAGCTGAGCGGTTCGAGCCTCATTGTCACGCGGTATTCGCCGGACGGTCGGCAGAGCGGGTCGCTCGGCGTGATCGGCCCGGTGCGCATGGATTATGCGCGCACCATTCCGCAGCTGGAATATATGGCAAAAGCAATGGAACGCTTGATGGCGGAGCTGTGGTAGCTCTTGTCTGACGGATGTTGAAAATCATGATTATGCCGGGGCAGAACGCGGCATACTCAAAAGGGCTTTCTCAAACCGGAAAGGAATGATGGATACATATGCAAAAGGATACGCAAAAGGATACACAGCAGGAGCAGACGACAAAGGAACAACCGCAGGAGGAGAAAACGGCTTCCTGTGACACGGCCAAAACGGCGTCGGATGCGGCCAAAACGGAAAAAAAGAAAAAGAAAAAGGACGCGCAGGCAGACGAGCTGGCCGCGCTGAAAACGCAGCTTGCCGAGCAGCAGGAGCAATATACGCGCATGCTTGCCGAGTATGCCAATTATAAACGGCGTACGGAGCAGGAAAAGGAAAGCATCGGTCAGTTTGCCAAATCGGAGGTGCTGCGCGAGCTGCTGCCCTCTCTTGACAACCTGGAGCGGGCGGTGGATGCCCCCGACGGCCCCGAATATAAAAAGGGCGTCGACATGACCATCTCACAGCTCAAAGCATTGCTCGAAAAGCTGGGGCTTTCGGAAATTGAGGCAAAAGGGCAGGCGTTTGATCCCGAAATTCATCACGCAGTGATGCGCGAGGATGCGGACGGGGTGGAAGCGGATACCGTGACAGAGGTCTTTCAAAAGGGCTATCGAGTCGGCGACCGCGTGATCCGTCCGGCAATGGTCAAGGTGGCCAATTGATAGAAAAGACCGGAGCGGCTTTTGCTCCTCTTTCGCGGCGGCAGCCGTGTCAATCAACATATAAATCCATATAAATTGCATAGGAGGCAATCATCATGGCAAAAATCATCGGTATCGACCTCGGAACGACCAATTCCTGCGTGGCGGTCATTGAAGGCGGCGAAGCCGTCGTCATCCCCAACGCAGAAGGTGCGCGTACGACTCCTTCGGTCGTCGGCTTTAAAAAAGACGGCGAGCGCCTTGTCGGACGCACGGCAAAACAGCAGGCGGTCAGCAACCCCGACCGCACCATTTCCTCCATCAAGAGAGAGATGGGCACGGGTCACAAGGTGACCATCGACGGCAAGAGCTATACGCCGCAGGAGATTTCCGCAATGATCCTGCAAAAGCTCAAGCAGGATGCCGAAGCGTATCTCGGCGATACGGTGACCGAAGCGGTCATCACCGTTCCGGCCTATTTTACCGACGCACAGCGTCAGGCAACCAAGGATGCGGGCAAGATCGCAGGCATGGAGGTCAAGCGTATCATCAACGAGCCGACCGCTGCGGCGCTTGCCTACGGCATTGATAAGGAAAACGATCAGAAGATCATGGTATACGATCTCGGCGGCGGCACCTTTGATGTATCCATCATCGAGATGGGCGACGGCGTGCAGGAGGTGCTGGCCACCGCCGGCAACAACCGCCTGGGCGGCGACGATTTCGACCAGAAGATTGTCAACTGGATGGTCGAGGAATTTAAAAAGAGCGACGGCATTGATCTGTCCGGCGATAAAATGGCGATGCAGCGTTTGCGCGAAGCGGCGGAAAAGGCCAAGATTGAGCTGTCCGGCGGCATGACCAGTAACATCAATCTGCCGTTTATCACGGCGGACGCCAACGGCCCGAAGCATATGGATCTGACGCTGTCCCGTGTGGATTTCAACCGTCTGACCGCTGATTTGGTGGAAGCGACCATGGGCCCTGTCAAGCAGGCGCTTTCCGACAGCGGCCTGTCCGCTTCGCAAATCGACAAGGTGCTGCTTGTCGGCGGCTCAACCCGTATTCCCGCCGTGCAGGAAGCGGTCAAAAACTTTATGGGCAAGGAGCCGTTTAAGGGCATCAACCCCGACGAATGTGTCGCCATGGGTGCGGCATTGCAGGGCGGCGTGCTCGGCGGCGAAGTCAAAGGCCTGCTGCTTCTCGATGTCACACCGCTGTCCCTCGGCGTGGAGACGATGGGCGGCATCATGACCAAGGTCATCGAGCGCAATACCACCATTCCGACCAAGAAGAGCCAGATCTTCTCGACGGCGGCGGATAATCAGCCGTCGGTTGAAATCCATGTTCTGCAAGGCGAGCGCGAGTTTGCCCGCGATAATAAATCGCTCGGTATGTTCCATCTCGACGGCATCGCGCCCGCTCCGCGCGGCATCCCGCAGATCGAAGTGACCTTTGATATCGACGCCAACGGCATTGTCAATGTCAGCGCGAAGGATATGGCGACCGGCCGTGAACAGAAGATCACCATTACCTCGAACACCAATATGTCCAAAGAGGATGTGGAAAAAGCGGTCAAGGATGCCGAGCAGTATGCGGCGGAGGATAAGAAGCGCCGCGAACAGGTGGAGATCCGCAACGAGGCAGATCAGGCGGCCTATCAATGTGAGAAAGCGCTCGGCGAGTTCGGCGACAAGGTGGATGCGGCGGACAAGAGCAGCGTTCAGGCAAAGATCGACGAGCTGAAGGAAGCGCTCAAGGGCGAGGACACCGACGCCATCAAGGCGAAAAAGGATGAGTTGATGAAGGTGTTCGGCGATGTGGCAACCAAGGTGTATCAGGCGTCTGCGCCGCAGGGAGATGCCGCGCAGGCCGGTGAGCAGCCGCAGGGCGGTGAACAGCCCGGCGGTGACGGCTACTACAACGGCGATGTACACTGACTGCAACCGATAACTTATCAAAGCGCAGCCCCCTTCCCAACATAAGGGGAGGGGGCTGCGCGGGAACATATTGAGGGGATTTTGATGGCGGACAAACGCGATTATTATGAGGTGCTGGGCGTTCAGCGAGGGGCATCCGACGACGAGATAAAAAAAGCATACCGTAAGCTTGCCAAGCAGTATCACCCGGATCTCAATCCCGGGGATAAAGCCGCCGAAGCGCATTTCAAAGAGGTAAACGAGGCCTACGAGGTACTTTCCGACCATGAGAAAAAGGCGCGTTATGACCAGTACGGTCATGCCGGCGTGGATCCGAATTTCGGTGCCGGCGCAGGCGGAGCCTACGGCGGCTTTCAGGATATCGATCTCGGGGATATTTTTTCCTCCTTTTTCGGAGGCGGCGGCCGCCGCAGCAACCCGAATGCGCCGCGCCGCGGCAGCGATGTGGCGGCGTCGGTCATTCTCTCCTTTGAGGAATCGGCGCGCGGCTGCAAAAAGCAGGTGGATGTGACGCTCGTGGAGACCTGCGCCGATTGTTCCGGCAGCGGCGCCGCCGGAGGAACCTCTCCCACGACCTGTCCCGACTGCTCGGGCAGCGGTCAGGTGCGCCGCAATCAGCGCACGCCTTTCGGCGTGATGCAGACGCAGACGACCTGCGCGCGCTGTCACGGTACCGGCCGCATCATTCAGACCCCCTGCAATACCTGTCACGGCAGCGGGCATGTCACCGCTCATCGCAAAATCGGCGTCAACATTCCCGCCGGTATTGATGACGGACAGGTCATTTATATTCGCGGCAAAGGCAACGCGGGTCAAAACGGAGGCCCTGCCGGCGATCTTCAGGTACAGGTGTCCGTCCGACCGCACCCGATTTTTGAGCGCAGCGGCAACGATATCGTATGCGATCTGCCGCTGACCTTTGTACAGGCGGCGCTCGGCGCGGAGATTCAGGTTCCGACGCTTGACGGGCGCGTGCCGTATACGATCAAGGAGGGCACACAGCCCGGCGAGAATCTGCGCATCAAAGGGAAGGGCTTCCCCGATGTACAGGGACGCCGCCCCGGCGATTTGATTTTTCATGTCACCGTTGAGGTGCCGAAAAATCTGAGCGGCGAGCAAAAGGATATTCTGCGGCATTTCGATAAGTCCACAAGCGATAAGAATTATCAAAAACGCAGCAGCTTTTTTGATAAAATCAAAAAAGCATTCGGCGGAGAATAACCGGTTACCAATCAAAAGCTGTTCTATGAGGCGTCTCACAGAACGGCTTTTTTGTTTGATTTTACAGCAAAAATATGGTAAACTGCCTGTTGACAGTATGAAAAAAAGGCGGCAAAAATATGATCGGATTGGGAACAATTGTCAATGTGGCGGCGGTTTTGCTCGGCGGCGGCTTGGGGCTGCTGCTGCGCGGCGGACTGAAGGAGCGCTTTCAGACCATTCTGATGCAGGCGCTCGGGCTGGTAACGGTGGTGATCGGCATCAGCGCAACGATGAAGGAAATGCTGACGGTCACCGACGGCGCGCTCGGTGTGCAGGGAACGATGCTGCTGATTGTTTCGCTGGTGATCGGCTCGTTTGTCGGCGAGGCTTTCAAGATTGAACAGCGCATGGAGCACGCGGGCGAATGGCTCAAAGGAAAGCTGGGTATTCGGGACGACGCCCGTTTCACGGATGCGTTTGTCTCCACGACGCTGATCGTTTGCGTCGGAGCCATGGCCATTGTCGGCGCACTGCAGGACGGCTTAACGGGAGATGCCTCCACGCTGTATGCCAAGGCGGTGCTCGACGGCGTGCTTCTTGTGATTATGGCGTCTACGCTCGGAATCGGGGCGCTGTTTTCCGCGCTGCCGCTCGGATTGTATCAGGGACTGATCACGCTATGCGCCGCGTTTGCCGCGCCGTTTATGAGCGATCGTTTAATCGGCAATCTTTCTCTTGTCGGCTCTGTCCTGATTATGACAGTGGGCATCAATCTGATGTTCGGCAAGCGCCTGTCACCGGGGAATATGCTGCCCTCCCTTTTGGGACCGGTTGTTGCAGAGGTCATCTTTTGCCTGTGCGGCATGTGAGAGCGGGCCATATGTCGTCTTTGACGGACAGTGACCGTAAGGGGAGGAGAGTCGAACACAATATGCCGAAAACTTGATTCTGCGGCGGCTTTCCCCTTTTTCACCGTTGCAGGGCGACAGCCCGACTGCCGGTTCAAAAGCAAAAATCCATCCGCACTCTCTGCGTTTTCGGTGCAAAGCAGTTTAAAACGAGGAGATTTTTGCCCGAACAAGGCACAAAATCGAAGCCATACTGTCGTATGCTGAGATTTTTAACGCCGTTCGGGTGAAAAGATACCGTTTTAAACCATATCGGCTTCGACTCTCCTC
>JBJEIR010000138.1:0-10182 GCA_051877215.1 Acutalibacteraceae bacterium
AAAAACTCGCGGAATTCGGAACAGAGCTGCGCGGCAAGCGTTTTATTGTGAGCGAGCACAAGCGTCGGACGGTTGACCCGCGCGATGACATTCGCCATGGTAAAGGTCTTGCCGGAACCGGTCACACCCAGCAGCGTCTGCTCGCGGTCGCCCGCCAGTATCCCGCTGACCAGCTTTTCCACCGCCTGCGGCTGATCGCCCGTCATCTCATAATTTGAATGTAAAATAAATTTGTCCGGCATATTCCCGCTTCTTTCACTGTGTTTATTATACACAAATTTCGGTCACACATTTCAGTATTCCCAAAACGATCAACGCAAACAGAGCAAAACAGCAACACTTAGGGTGCTTATTATAGCACAAAAATTTTTATAAGTAAACAAAAGGACCGATACTTTTCTCTGCTCCCGTGTACCGTGCCGCTATTACATTCTTACCAATAGCCGATTCTGCAAAAACCATGTGAAGCTGCGGTCGTTTTCTATGCTTTGTATGGCAGCTGTGGTTGGTTTTACAAAAAAACAAGCCTGTAAGCACGAAACTTACAGGCTCGTTTTGACTTTGCCGTTTTATCGCAATTCGATTTGTCAAAAAGCGTACAAAAATCAAAAGAACCCTTTTCTTTTCCTTTGTACGCCGTTATTCACAGCAAGGATCCGCTTTCTCTTCCGTTTTCGGTTTGTCGGGAGCAGGCTTTGTCGCATCGCCCAAACCGGCGGTTTCAGAGAACAGAACATTGGCTTTTGTCATATCGACAGCGTCGGTGGGAACAATGATTTTAGAAGCTCTGCCATCGGACATGGCAACCAATGCTTCATACTTCTTGATTTCCAAAACCGCCGCATCGACTCCGGCATTTTTTAGTTCACGAAGGCCGTCCGCTTCCGCTTTCTTGGATAGGAAAATCGCTCTTGCCTCGCCTTCCGCACGGGCAATGCGGGCGTCGCGCTCACCCTCAGCCTCAAGGATCATCGCTTGCTTATCCCCTTCTGCGCGCGTGATAGCCGCCGCTTTGTGACCTTCCGCTTGAAGCAACGTTTCGCGCCGATCACGCTCTGCTTTCATCTGCTTCTCCATCGCATTTTGAATTTCTGCGGGAGGAATGATGTTTTTCAGCTCAACGCGGTTTACTTTGATGCCCCATTTATCGGTGGCTTCATCAAGGATTTCGGTCATTTTCGCATTGATGGTATCGCGGGAAGTAAGCGTGCCGTCAAGTTCGAGCTCACCTACGATGTTACGAAGCGTCGTAGCCGCCAAATTGGACAAAGCGGAAATCGGATTGACCGCGCCGTAAGCATAAAGCTTAGCATCATAAACCGCATAATAAATAACGGTGTCAATCTGCATCGTCACATTATCCTTCGTGATGACCGGCTGAGGAGGAGAATCCAAGACCTGCTCTTTAAGGGTTACTTTCTTTGACACTTTTTCAAGCAACGGTACTTTGATATGAAAGCCGGCCGCCCAAGTGGTTTTGTATTTACCGAGAAATTCGATAACATATTCATGTGCCTGCGGGACAATTTTGATGTTCGCTACTATGAGAATCAATACCAATACAACAACTGTCAACGCGATGATAAGTCCCATCTTGATCTCTCCTCTGCTTTTTAAAATGTCGGATACTTCGGATTGCGTATTACAGTTCCGTTCCGGACAGATAGGCCGAAAGGGACGGCGTATCCCGCATGGAGATACAGTCGTTGTCCCGCGCAAAAATCAGGTGATCGACCAGACGGATTCCCGCGCCCTTGAGCGCACGCGCCAGAAGCAGGGTGGTTTGCAAATCATCCTGAGAAGGCAGCGCGATGCCGCAGGGATGATTGTGTGCGACGATCAAATGGATGGCATTATCGTTCAGCGCATTCTGCAAAACGGCACGCACGCCGATCTCGGACATATTCGGCGTGCCGCGCGATACCATGTGAGAGCCGATGACCTGTCCCAGATTATCAAGGGAGACCATCCAAACCGTCTCCACAGCGACGCCTTCAAAGCGCGGGCGCAAATAGCGCACCCGCTCGTCTGTTGTCGTCAGCGGTGTGCCGAGCGGCATTTCCTCCTCCGCGCAGTAACGCCGAATGTCCCCGACAAGCGTGAGCAGGGTCGCCGCATTGGCTGTCATGCCTTCCACCTGCAGCAGCGCCGCACGGTCGGCGCTGAGCAGTCCCCGCACGGAACCGAAGGTCTGCATCAGGCGATGCGCCAGCGGATTGGTATCCTTTTGCGGAATACCGAAAAAGAGCAGCAGCTCTATCAGCTCATGCGGCGAAAACGGGGCGATGCCGTTCTCGATGTATTTTTGTTTGACGCGCCCGCGATGTCCGCCGTGCAGATGCTCCGCCACATGCCGTGCCCCCTTATATGGTGTCCGCCCGAATTTTCGGAATACCGCTCTTATTTGAGCTTGCGGCTGCCCGGCTTATAGGGTGCGGGCGCACCCGCCTTGCAGAGCGGACAGTCGTCCGCCTCCCACGACTGCACATCAAGAGAAATCACCGGACGAAACGGCACGCCGAAATCAATCTTGCCGCCGGTACGGTCGACGATCGAGCCGATGCCGACAAGCTCGCCGCCCGCTTCCTTCACAAGCGCCATCACCTCTTTCACCGAACCGCCGGTGGTGATGACATCCTCCACGATCAGCACCTTTTGCCCCGGCTTGACTTCAAAACCGCGGCGCAGCGCCATTTTGCCGTCTTCACGCTCGGCAAAGAAATTTTCGCATCCGAGGGCGCGGCTGACCTCATACGCCATTTGCACCGCTCCCATAGCGGGGCCGATCACAACATCGACGCCGTCCGCCGCAAAATTTTCGGCAAGCGCCGCACAAAGCTCCTCGCTGTAGCGCGTATGCCGGAAAATTTTCGCGCATTGCAGGTATTTATCGGAGTGACGGCCGGAGGTGAGCAGAAAATGCCCCTCGAGCAGCACACCCGCCTCTTTCAGAATATCCATGACGCGCTGTTCGGTAATCATTGTTTTTCTCTCCTTTTTCAGCAAAAGCGTTCGCTTTTACTGTACCATATAAAAAAAGGAAAGTCAATCCGGCCGGGCGCGCAGAAAAAGCCTTTTTAAAAATCCTGCCCGAACCTCTTTGAAAACGAAAACGAATATGGTATAATAAATTATACATCTAATTTTGTCATAAACCCGATTTTTGCTCAGCCAAAAGGAGGAATACGGCTTTCGCCTATGAAACAACTCACCGTCGGGCCGAACGATGCGGGTCAGCGGCTGGATAAGCTGCTGACAAAAGCCTTCCGTCTTCTCCCCGCTTCTCTGATGTACAAGGCCATCCGAAAAAAGGATATCAAGCGAAACGGCAAGCGCGTCACTGCCGACGAGCGCCTTGAGGCGGGTGACATCATCAGCGTATACCTTCCCGACGCGGTGCTGGAACAGGAAGCGCCTGTTTTTGAATTTGCGCACGCCTCCCGCCGCCTCGATATTGTCTATGAGGATGACAATCTGCTGCTTTTAAACAAGCCGGTCGGCCTGCTTGTCCATCCGGATGACCGCGAATTCTCCGACACGCTGATTTTTCGTGTACAGCGCTATTTGTATGAAAAAGGAGAATACGATCCCACGGCGGAAAACAGCTTTGCCCCGGCTCTCGTCAACCGCATCGACCGCAACACGAGCGGCATTGTCATCGCCGCCAAAAATGCAGAGGCGCTGCGCATTTTGAACGACAAGCTCAAGCACCGCGAGATCGAAAAGCATTATCTTTGTCTTGTGTACGGGAAAATGCCCAAACAAAGCGATCTGTTGGAGGCCTATCTCGATAAAAACGAAACGCAAAACCGCGTGTATATCTCCCGTGACGACCGTGACGGGCGCCGTATTGCCACGCGGTATACCGTGCTGGGGGAAAAAGACGGCATTTCTTTGCTTGATATTGATTTGCTGACGGGGCGCACACACCAGATCCGCGCCCACCTCGCCTTTATCGGTCATCCGCTTGTGGGCGACGGCAAATACGGCAAAAACGAGCAAAACAAGCGCTACGGAATCACCAAACAGGCGCTTTGCTCGTATCGCCTGATCTTTGCTTTTACCGGCGACGCCGGCAAGCTGTCTTATTTAAACGGCAAGGAATTTTCCCTTCAAAGCGTGTGGTTTGCAGACGCTTTTAAAAAAGGAGAAATCAAGCCGAAATCCCCTCTTTAGACACCAAAGCCGTGAGACCCGAACTGTTTTCGTTCATAAAATAAAGAGCAGGAGGAATACACATGAAACAGAACTTTTCCGTTTCGCTCGCACAAATCATCAAGGAATGTAATCTCGAGACGATTTATACCCCGCAGGACGAGAATGAGATTCTCGTGCGCACAGCGGATATCAACCGTCCCGGCATGGCGCTCAACGGATATTATGAATTTTTCGATCCCGACCGTTTGCAGATCATCGGCAACAGCGAGCAAAGCTTTTTATACAGCCTTCCGCAGGACATCCGCGCTCAGCGCCTGCGGGATTATGTCTCCTACAGCCCCATCGCCATCATCATCGCGAGAGGGCTGGATATTCCGGAGCTTACCGAGCTTTGCACCGAATATGAAGTGCCGCTGCTGCGCTCCGCCGACTCCACCTCCTCCTTTATGGCGCAGCTCATCGCCTATCTGAATGTCGAGCTGGCGCCCCGCATCACCCGACACGGCGTGTTTGTGGAGGTATACGGCGAAGGCGTGTTTTTGATGGGAGACAGCGGCGTCGGCAAAAGTGAGACCGCCGTCGAGCTGCTCAAGCGCGGTCACCGTCTGATTGCAGACGATGCGGTGGAGATCCGCCGCGTATCCGCCAAGACGCTCGTCGGCTCCGCCCCCGAAAACATCCGCCATTTCATCGAGCTTCGCGGCATCGGAATTGTAAATGTCCGCCGCATCTTCGGTATGGGTGCTGTCAAGCTGACCGAAAAAATCGACATGGTCATCGAAATGGAGCCGTGGGATGTCAACAAGGTCTATGACCGCATGGGGCTGGACAACAACACGATTGACATTCTCGGCATCAATGTGCCGCATATGACGATTCCCGTCAAGCCGGGCCGCAATCTGGCAATCATCATCGAGATTGCCGCTATGAACAACCGTCAGAAGAAGATGGGCTATAACGCCGCTCAGGAGCTGATGCACAAGCTCGGCATGGGCGATCAGGCTCCTGCCGACCCTGCGGTACAGGCGGACTGGTATAAGTTCTGACGACCTTTATGCACAGATCGGAGGGCAAGCATATGATCCGCATCGGTATTGATTTGGGCGGCACCTCCATTAAAGCGGCCGCCGTAGACAGCGACTATTCCATCCTGTATTCCGCCTCCTGTCCGACGGCGATGCCGCGTCCGTACGCCGCCATTTTGGACGATATGGCAGATTTGGCGCGCCGCGTAGCGGCGGGAGCGGGCGCGTCGATGGAGGAGGTGGAGCTGATCGGCATTGGCTCGCCCGGAACCTGCAATTATCACAGCGGCATCGTCGAATATGCGTGCAATCTCGATTTTGAAAATCTCCCGCTGCAAAAAGAGATGTCAGATCGGCTGCAAAAGCCCGTCGTAATCGAAAACGACGCCAACGCCGCCGCGTTCGGCGAGCTGCTCGCCGGCGCGGCCAAAGGAAGCGAAAGCTGCGTGTGCATCACCATCGGCACGGGGATCGGCAGCGGCATCCTGTTCGGCGGGAAGCTGTACACCGGTTGCAACTACGCCGGCGCAGAGCTGGGGCACATCGTCATCGAAAAGGACGGCCTGCCCTGCAAATGCGGGCGGCACGGCTGTTTTGAGCAGTACGCCTCCGCCACCGCGCTGATCCGTCAAACGCGCGAGGCGATGGAACGCCGCCCCGACAGCTTGCTTTCCCGCTATGCATCTTGCCCGCAGGAGGTAGACGGCCGCACCGCTTTTTTGGCTATGAAAGCGGGCGACCCCGTTGCGGGAGAGGTCATTGCGCAGTACCTGCGCTATCTCACCTGCGGTCTGACCAATATTATCAATATTTTTCAGCCGGAACTGCTTTGCATCGGCGGCGGAGTCTGCCACGAGGGCGAAACACTGCTGTCTCCCCTGCGGCTGTTCATCGCGGAACAGCGCTACAGCAAATACAGCTTACATCAAACGCGTCTGACCACCGCCGCGCTCGGCAATCAGGCGGGAATGATCGGCGCGGCGTTTTTGGACCGCGCGCACATTTGACAACATTCTGACCGAAGGAGGGCTTTCATGCCTACCGTTTTTGACTGTGCAGGAGGGCTTGACTGCGATATCGCCGCCGATATGCCGATGAGCGCCTGCACCACCTTTCGCATCGGCGGAAAAGCGGATGCGCTGATCACCGTCAGGGACGGGCAAACGCTTGCCGTACTGCTAAGCCGTCTGAAAGAATCGGATATTCCCGCCGTACTCATCGGCGGCGGCTCGAACCTGCTTGTCGCCGACGAGGGTATCCGCGGCGCCGTTATCCGCTTTGACAGCCGCCATGCCGCGATCGACCGAATCGGCGAGTGTTCTCTGCGCTGCGGCGCAGGCGTGCCGCTGCCCCGCCTGTCGCGGGCCGCGCAGCAGTACGGATTGACAGGACTTGAGTTTGCCTGCGGCATTCCGGGAAGCGCGGGCGGCGGGCTGTATATGAATGCGGGCGCCTACGGCGGCGAAATGGCGCAGGTCGTATCCGAAGCGGAGATTTTATATCCGAGCGGCGAGATCAAAACCGTTTCGGCAGCCGATCTCTCCCTTTCTTACCGCCACAGCGCGCTGATGGAAACCGGCGGCGTCGTTCTCTCCCTCACCCTTTCGCTTGCGCAGGGAGACGGGCAGAAAATCGGGGATAAAATGGCGGAGCTTTTGGCCGCCAGGCGCGACAAACAGCCGCTGGAATACCCGAGCGCAGGAAGCTTTTTCAAGCGTCCCGCCGGGTATTTTGCAGGCAAGCTGATCGACGACTGCGGTCTGCGCGGCTACCGCATACAAGATGCGCAGGTCAGCGAAAAGCACGCGGGCTTTGTCATTAACCGCAAAGAAGCCACCTGTGATCAGGTCAAACAGCTTGAAAGAGAGGTTCGCCGACGGGTTTATGAGCAGTTCGGCGTGACGATGCAGCCGGAGGTTCGCCTGATCGGTGACCGCTGGCTGCCGTAAAAGCGCTTTCGGAAAGGAGCTGCGGCCATGTCCTTTTGTGCCGATATCAAAACCGAATTATCCGACGCCGCACTGCCGAAAAGCTGCTGCCGCAAAGCATTTGCCTACGGACTTTTACAGTGTGCGCACGCCTTTTCACCGCAGGAAATATCGCTGCAAACCGAGCACGCGGCGGTCGCGAAAATCTATGCCGGCCTGCTTTCCTCTCTTTTTGAGAGTGTGAGCTTTATTGAGCAGACGCTTCCCCGCAAAAGCGGGTGTTATCATACGGTTTTCGTGGCAGATGAAGAGGATCGCCGCCATATCCTCGCCTTTTTCGGCCACAACGGGCAGGAGACCGCTCTGCGCCTCAACCGCGCCAATTTCGACTGTGACGCCTGCGCCGCCGCCTATTTGCGCGGAGCCTTTCTCGCCTGCGGCGCGACCACCGACCCCGAGATCGACTATCATCTGGAATTTGACCTGCCCTACCGACTGTTAAGCCTTGATCTGCTGACGCTTTTGCGCGAATCGGAGCTGCCGGCTAAGCATATCGTGCGCAAGGGCAGCAATGTTATCTATCTCAAGGACAGCGACGGGATTGCCGACTTTCTCACCCTCATCGGCGCACAAAGCGGTCCTCTGACCCTTTATCACACCGTCATGCTCAAGAACATCCGCAACAAGATTAACCGCCAAACCAACTGCGAAAGCGCCAACATCGGCAAGACGGTTGCCGCCGCGCAGGATCAGGTGCACGCCATTCAAAAAATCGAAAAGCACGGCGGACTTTCTCAGCTTCCTTCCGAGCTGCAGGAGCTTGCGCAGATGCGGCTGAAAAATCCCGACTATTCTCTGAGAGAGCTGGGGGCGTGTTTGAGCGTTCCGCTCTCCCGCTCCGGAGTCAACCACCGCCTGCGCCGCATTCTGGAGTGGGCGGACAACCTGTCGGAATAACACCGAGGTAAGATATCTTCGCCGCCGAAAGCACGAAAACACGGTGATTTTCATGCCGCTTTTTTGTGCGGCGCCGCTTTTTCATATTTTTATTTTTTATCGGATGAGCATACCGCTTTACGGTATGCCGTTTTACAGGAGTCGACCGCCTATGGCCTTTGTTCATCTGCATGTTCACAGCGAGTACAGTCTGCTCGACGGCGCCTGCCGCATCGAGGGACTTGTCGAGCGCGCCAAAGAGCTCGGTCAGTCCGCGATCGCCATCACCGATCACGGCGTCATGTACGGCGTGGTGGATTTTTACAAAGCCGCCAAAAAATCCGGCATCAAGCCGATCATCGGCTGTGAAGTCTATGTTGCGGCGCGCACGCGGTTTGATAAGCAGCACGGTGTCGACAGCGAACACAGTCATCTTGTGCTTTTGTGTGAAAATGAGACGGGCTATCAGAATCTCATCACGCTCGTCTCCCGCTCGTTCACCGAAGGCTTTTACGGCAAGCCGCGCATCGACCGCGAGCTGCTCGCCGCACATCACGACGGTCTGATCGCCCTGTCCGCCTGTCTTGCGGGGGAGATTCCGCGAGCGCTTCAAAGCGGCGACTATGATCAAGCAAAACGCATTGCAAGCGACTATGCGGCGCTGTTCGGGCCCGATCACTTCTATATTGAGCTGCAGGATCACGGGCTTTCCGAGCAAAAGGCAATTAATCCGCTGCTTTTAAAATTGGCTCATGAACTGTCGCTGCCGCTGGTATGCACCAACGACGCGCACTATCTCACGCGCGATGACGCGCAGGTTCAGCGCGTGCTGCTTTGTATTCAGACGGCAACCACGCTTGACGCGCCCTCGTCGATGGCGTTCCCGAACGATGAATTTTATATCAAATCGGAAGAAGAGATGCGCGCGCTTTTCCCAAACATTCAAAGCGCTTTTGACAACACGGCCGAAATCGCCGACCGCTGTCAATTCGATTTTACCTTCGGGCAGACAAAGCTGCCCGCCTTTGACGCCCCCGGCAAAGACAGCGCCGCGTATTTCCGCCGTCTGTGTGAAGAGGGTCTTCTGGAAAAATACAACGGTCAACCGAGCCAAGAGGCGGTTGACCGTCTGCAATACGAAATGGATATGATCGAGCGCATGGGATATGTCAATTATTATCTCATCGTGCGCGATTATGTCATGTACGCCAAAACGCACGACATTCCCGTCGGCCCCGGGCGCGGCTCGGGCGCAGGAAGCCTGTGTGCTTATTGCATCGGCATCACGGGAATCGACCCGCTGGAATATGATTTGCTGTTTGAACGCTTCTTAAACCCCGAGCGCGTCAGCATGCCCGATTTTGATATTGATTTTTGCAATGAAAAGCGCCAGCAGGTCATCGACTATGTCGTGCAAAAATACGGCGCGGATCATGTGGCTCAAATCATCACCTTCGGCACGATGGCGGCGCGCGCCGCCGTACGCGATGTCGCGCGGGTGATGTCACTGCCCTACGCGCTCGGCGACACAGTGGCCAAGCGTATTCCCTGGGAGCTGAACATGACGCTGGACAAAGCGCTTGAAGAGTCAAAGCCCCTGCGCGAGCTGTATGACAGTGACCCGCAGGTGAAAGCGCTCATCGACATTGCCAAGAAGGTCGAGGGGATGCCGCGGCATGCGTCTACGCACGCCGCAGGGGTCGTCATCACCGCCGATCCCGTCGAACGCTATGTGCCGCTGTGCGTCAACAGCGACGCGGTCGCCACCCAGTTTACCATGACGACACTGGAGGAGCTCGGCCTTTTAAAAATGGATTTTCTGGGGCTGCGCAACCTCACCATCATTGACAATGCGGTCAAAATGGTGCGCACGCACACGCCCGACTTTTCCATCGAACACATCCGCCGCGACGCCGCTCCCGTTTATGAGATGTTCTCAAAAGGAGAGACCGTGGGTGTCTTTCAGTTCGAATCGGCGGGCATGAAGCGGGTGCTGTGCAATCTGCGTCCCGATCATTTTGAAGACCTCATTGCGGTCATCTCCCTTTACCGTCCCGGTCCGATGGCCTCTATCCCGAAATATATCTACAACCGACATCACCCGAAAGCCGTTCGCTATGTCCACCCTCTGCTGG
>JBJEIR010000139.1:0-2412 GCA_051877215.1 Acutalibacteraceae bacterium
ATGCGCTCACGGCGCACCTTGGAACGGGTCACCTCGACGCCGCAGCGCTCGCAGATTTTACCCTTATAGCGAATGCGTTTGTATTTACCGCAGTGGCACTCCCAGTCCTTATTCGGCCCGAAAATCCTCTCGCAATAAAGGCCGTCCCGCTCCGGCTTGAGCGTACGGTAATTGATGGTTTCCGGCTTTTTGACCTCGCCGTGGGACCAATTGCGGATCTGCTCGGGAGAGGCCAGACCGATTTTGATCGAATCAAACACATTGAATTCCATAGCTTCACGCCCTCCCTTTCTTATTCATCCATGTCGTCGGCATCGTCAAAGGACGGCTCTTCGTCATCCTCAAGCGAAAAATCCTCGTCGGTGTCGTCCGCCATGAACTCGCTTTCGTCGATCTCCTCGACTGCATAACCGTCCAACTCGTTTTCGTTGGTCACCGTACGGAAGGCTTCGCTGTCCGAAGGAGTCATATTCATATCGTCATCGTCAAAGGTCTGCTTAAGGTCGATCTCCTGCTTGTTTTTATCCAACACCTTAATATCAAGGCCGAGCGATTGCAGCTCCTTGACAAGCACCTTGAACGACTCCGGCACACCCGACTGCGGTACATTTTGTCCCTTGACAATCGCCTCATAGGTCTTGACACGGCCGACCATATCATCCGATTTGACCGTCAGGATTTCCTGCAGCGTATACGCGGCGCCGTATGCCTCCAGCGCCCAGACCTCCATTTCGCCGAAGCGCTGGCCGCCGAATTGCGCTTTGCCGCCGAGCGGCTGCTGCGTGACCATCGAATACGGGCCGGTGGAACGGGCATGGATCTTATCGTCTACAAGGTGGTGCAGCTTGAGGAAGTACATATAGCCGACGGTGACGGGATTATCAAACGGCTCGCCGGTGCGGCCGTCGTAAAGCTGCGTCTTGCCGTCGCGGCTCTTGCCGGCCTGCTCAAGCAGCTCCTGAATATCCTGCTCGTGCGCGCCGTCAAAGACCGGCGTCATCACCTTAAAGCCGAGCGCCGCCGCCGCATAACCGAGATGCACCTCGAGCACCTGACCGATGTTCATACGAGACGGAACACCGAGCGGATTGAGCACGATGTCGAGCGGACGGCCGTCCGGCAGGAACGGCATATCCTCACTCGGCAGAATGCGCGAAACAACGCCCTTGTTGCCGTGGCGTCCTGCCATCTTGTCGCCGACGCTGATCTTCCGCTTTTGCGCAATATAGCAGCGCACGACCATGTTCACGCCGGGGCTGAGCTCCTCGCAGTTTTCACGGGTAAATACCTTGACATCCACCACGATGCCGTATTCGCCGTGCGGCACCTTGAGAGAGGTATCGCGCACCTCGCGCGCTTTTTCACCGAAAATGGCGCGCAGCAGCTCCTCCTCGGCGGTCAGCTCGGTCTCGCCCTTCGGGGTGACCTTGCCGACCAAAATATCGCCGGAGCGCACCTCCGCGCCGACGCGGATGATGCCGCGCTCGTCGAGATCCTTGAGCGCATCCTCGCCGACATTCGGAATGTCGCGGGTGATCTCCTCCGGCCCGAGCTTGGTATCGCGCGATTCGATTTCGTATTCCTCGATGTGGATGGAGGTAAAGACATCGTCGCGCACAATCTTTTCATTGATGAGAACGGCGTCCTCATAGTTGTAGCCTTCCCAGGTCATAAAGCCGATGAGCACATTCTTACCGAGCGCGATCTCACCGTTGCAGGTTGCGGGGCCGTCCGCCACCACATCCTGCTTCTCGATATGCTGGCCGACCTCGACGACAGGGCGCTGGTTGGCACAGGTGCCCTGGTTGGAACGGGCAAATTTCAAAATGGAATAGGTATCGATCTCCCCGTTGTCATCGCGGCGCACCCGCACACAGTCAGCGGAAACAGAAACGACCGTGCCCGCGGCCTTGGCCAGCACACATACGCCCGAATCGACGCCCGCCTTGTATTCCATGCCGGTGCCGACGATCGGCGACTCGGTTTTGAGCAGCGGCACCGCCTGCCGCTGCATGTTGGAACCCATCAGCGCACGGTTGGCGTCATCGTTCTCGAGGAACGGGATCATCGCGGTAGCGACCGAAACGACCATTTTCGGAGAAACATCCATGAAATCGATTTTTTCCCGCTCGATCTCAAGGAATTCACTTCTGAAACGCGCATTGACGCGGCTGCGGGCAAAGCGACCCTGCTCATCGAGCGGCTCGTTCGCCTGCGCGACGATATAATCGTCTTCCATATCCGCCGACATATAGACCACTTCATCGGTCACAACGCCGGTCTCTTTGTCGACGCGGCGATAAGGCGCTTCAATAAAGCCGTATTGGTTGATGCGCGCAAAGGTGGCGAGATAGGAAATCAGGCCGATGTTCGGACCTTCGGGCGTCTCGATCGGGCACATACGGCCGTAGT
>JBJEIR010000140.1:0-9986 GCA_051877215.1 Acutalibacteraceae bacterium
GCAAGATTGAAAATCTCCTTTCCTTCCTGACAAAGCAGGGGCGCATTTTCTATGAGCCGGACACAGAGCTGTATCACGACGGAGCCGAAGCGTCCCCGGACTACGGGATGGTGGCGTCTATATGGGTACTGACGGATTTCATTGAAAAGGTGGATTACCACTCTTCCGTGGATTTTCCGTCAGACCTTATTTTCATTGCGGATGGTGAACTGTATGAGGTTATTTATGTCCCCAATGACAAAGAGGCTCTTGTGGAGCACGCTCTGACACAGACAAATCATGATGCCGAAAAAAGGATCGTGATTGTGGAGAGTACCGAACAGCTCGGCAGGCTCTCCATTCCCGATGTCACTGCCTACTGTACCGTAGATATGCAGACCGGAAATGTATCATATTTCAAACAGGAAAAGGAGGACGAAATTGGATAAGCCAATCATATCACAACGGATCAATCGCATTATGGGTGATATAACAAAGCTGTCCAACACTCTGTGTGCGATAGATAAAACGGATATTGAAAAATATCCCGATAACTACACTATGCTGACTACTGATGCCGCATTGCGCAGCGAACTGATCGCCTGCCGGATGCGGCATTTGTTATACGGCTCTACCACCACACGAAAAGAAACATACCTTGCTTCTGCCGGAGTGGTACAGGGTATCCGTATCAAAGAAACAGACGGCGTTTTGGAAATCACGCTGCCATGCCTGCTTCCGAAGCGTAAGCAGCGTCAAAGCACGGAGTTTCTGATTGACCCGCTGTATTTTACCCTGAGCCAGTATGCCGACAGTCACAAGCTGCCGAGATATAAGCACTGTGTAGTCTGCTTCTCTCACATTTACAGTGAGGAATTTCACAATCGCAGAGTGCGGGACTATGACAATCTGGAACTCAAGCAACTGCTGGATGTTCTTGCGACCTACATCATGGAAGATGACACCGGCCTTTTGGTAGATGCCTATAACACAACGGAGATCGGTGAAACGGACTGTACCCGCATTTCCGTCATGGCAAAAGAACGCTTTTCAAAGTGGTTGGAAGAACGGGAAAAAAGCCTGAAAACCATATCCGATTTTTAGCGTTTCTGAGGGCTATTTTTCGGGACATCGGAGAAAACGGGAAAACGCCGTGTTTTCAAGGCTTTTTCCATTCTGCTGCCTCGAAAAATTACCCGGGTTATTTGCAACCTCGGTACATTTTCATTGTTTTTGGAGGTGATGCCTTATGCGCTCTTCAAGCGCCCTGCCGGACAAGCAGACGGCGGGCTATTATCTGCTCGAAATTATTGCCGTATCCGGTGAACTGCCTGCCAGTCAACTGAGGCGGCTTTACGGCGGCGAAAGTTATAAGCTGAATTTGATAAAACTCCTGAAATCCCAAAAGCTGCTCCGAACCTATTACCGAGACGGTCTTCGCGGGTATAGGCTGACAGCCAAAGCCAAGGAGAACCTTTTGTCTGACAATCCGGGGCGTTTTTCCTTTGCCCTTACAGGGACAGCCGAAACCAACCGTATCAAGAGCGAGATCACCCGCCGCCTCCGTCTCCACCGTATTGCGGAAGCAACCGTAACAATGATGAATGCCGATGTACTTATCTTCCGCGATGAAAAGCCGGATGTGTTTTCTCCCGTATGGGATGAAAACTCCCGGCTCTCCGTAAAGGCTCCTGTCTTTTACAACTCACGGGAAATTAAAGAGATCGGAACCGTCTTTGTGAAAATCCGTGGCGCCCGCTCGGTCGGGGTATTACTTACCCCTGCCGATATCTTTGTAGTGTATAACCTCGGCAATGCCATGATGAAATGGGAATACAAATCCGAAATGCGTACAAAGGCGCTTATGAAAACGGTACTGTGCCGGGAACGGCTGCCGCAGCAGTATACTCCGGACGCGGTACAGGGACTCATCCTCGGAAACGGGATGGATTTAGCCTATGACATTCTCAAAGAGACCGGCAGCAATCAGTACTTCGTCCTTGATGGAAACTATGAGAATTTCTTTTATCTCACGAATGACCGTAGGGGCGAAAGCCTCCTGCGGCTGCTTTGCAGCAGGGAGCTAACAGAAAGGCTGGACAATATCCTGCTGACCGATCTATATGAGAGCGACAGCGGCTCCACATTGGAGAACGACGCTTTTGACAAGGACGGAAATCCTGTACTGTTCGGTTATTTTTGCAATTTGCCGAGAATCAGGCGGTTTGATACCGCTCTGCTGCTGCAGAACAAGAAAGGTACGCTGATCTGCTTTGACTTCCAGCGGGAAGTTCTTGAACGCTATTGCAGTAAACTTATCACATTTCAGACAATTGACTTTCAGAAATGGGAAAGGAGCTTCTTTGAGTAAACGAAAAAGAATCATCAGCATATTGCTGGCGCTCCCGCCGTTTTTATTGGGATTACTGTACGGCGGCGGGTATCTTGCTCAGTTTATGCGAAATTACAGTCGGTGGCAGGCTGCCGGCGGAACGCCCGGTGACGGAACATCTCCCGTAACGCCTTCGCTGAATATCCGCTCTTGCTTTGAAGCCATATTCACAATGCCCTACGGCATTATCGGAATTTTAATATGCGTGGGTGTGCTTGCACTCCTGATTGTTATGGTAATGCGGATGGGCTACAGCGAGACCGGAGAATACGACAAGGACCGAAACTTTATCTATTCCCGCAAGGGCACCTACGGAACCTCCGGTTTTATGAGCGAAAAGGAAGCCGAAGAGATCTTCGATATAACTCCGAACATCAAAACTCATACCGGCACGATTTTCGGTATGCTGGACGGTAAATTCATCTGTATGCCGAACGACAGTATGCTCAACCGAAATGTCGCGGTGTACGGCGCCAGCGGCAGCATGAAAACGAGAGCCTATTGCATTAACCGCATTTTACAGGCAGCGCACGGTCCGGAGGGACAGCGGGAATCACTGATCATCTGCGATCCGAAATCCGAACTGTATGAAAAGACCAGTGAATATCTGCGAAAAACCCATGTTGTTAAGGTTTTCAATCTGGTGTCTCCCGAAAACTCGGACTCCTGGAACTGTCTTGCGGAAATCGAAGGTGACGAACTGATGGCACAGCGGTTTTGCGACGTCATTATCAAGAATACAGGAAATGAGCGCGGCGATCACTTTTGGGATTCGTCAGAACTCAATCTCCTGAAAGCATTGGTACTCTATGTGGAACAGGGATATCCCCCGGAACGGAAAAATATCGGAGAGGTATATAAGCTGCTGACTCACAGCGGCGAAAAGGAACTGAACAGCCTTTTTGATATGCTCCCTCCCTCGCACCCCGCCAAAGCGCCTTATGCTATTTTCAAGCAGGCGTCCGATACGGTGCGGAGCGGCGTAATCATCGGGCTTGGTTCCCGTTTGCAAGTGTTCCAAAATAAGGCCATCTGCAACATGACCGCTCATGATGAAATTGATCTGGAGCTGCCCGGGCAAAAGCCCTGCGCTTATTTCTGTATTACCAGCGACCAGGACAGTACCTTCGACTTTTTATCGTCGTTGTTCCTGTCCTTTGTTTTTATAAAGCTTGTCCGTTATGCGGACAGGAACTGCCCCGGCGGCAAGCTGCCGGTACCCGTGCACGTGCTCGGTGAAGAATTGACCGCTTGCGGCGTTATCCCGGACCTGAGCCGTAAAATATCGGTTATCCGTTCCAGAAATATCAGCATGAGCTGTGTTTTCCAGAACCTTGCGGGACTGCAGAACAGATACCCATATAACCAATGGCAGGAGATACTCGGTAACAGCGATGTACAGTTGTTCCTCGGCTGCGTGGACGAACTGACGGCAAAATACATCAGTGACCGCTCAGGTGAGGTGTCCGTCCATGTGCAGAGTAAAGCAAAAATGCTCGGCACCTGGCGTATTTCCAATTACACGCCGGAGTTCCGGGAAACCAGCGGCGTCGGCAAACGCAAGTTGCTGACTATGGATGAAGTACTGCGGCTGCCGATCAACAAAGCGCTGATCATTATCCGGGGGAAAAAACTTTTACAGGTGGATAAATGCGACTATACCAGGCATCCGGACAGCAAAAACCTATCTCCCTGTAAGGCTTCCGCACACATACCCGAATGGCAAAAACAAAAACCGAAGGAGGTGGATGATACTCCGCCCGTTCCTGTAAAGAAACCGGGCAGAAAGAAAAAATCGCCGGTATCCACAGTGGTGCCGACCGACAAAGACAGTATCATGTCGAAAAATTAAAAGGAGGAACTATCTATGCCTAAAAAGAAAATGGAAACTCCGGAAGTGATCGATGCGGTATTTCCGGAAGAAACAGCAACACCCGCTGCGGAGCAATCTGAAGTTTCGGGAGAATTGGAGGCTGCCGATGAAGCCGCTATGGATATCGGATCGGAAGAGCACGCCCCTTTGCCCGAAATTCCCCCGCCCAAGCCGAAACGCACCCGTAAAAAGAAAGCGGACACCGTGGACGGCGAGGACATATCCGAAGTCCCGCCGTCTTCCGCCGAAACGGACAGTACGCCGAAAGAAACCACAGATAAGGAGAGGCAGAATAAACCAAAGGCTGATCCTATTCTGACAATCGAAGCAGGGTCGGAAGTAACCACCGATGAACATATGGCGGATATTGCCTGGCACGAGATTCATAACGCATACCGAACCCGCCGCATTCTCACCGGATTTCTCGGCGGTCTGGAACGGAACGATGCCGGGAAGACTGTAGCTGTTGTGGAGTACAAGGGCTACCGCGTTCTCATTCCTTTCAAAGAAATGGCTGTCGGTATCCCCAATCAGCTAACCGGCAAAGATTACAACGATATGGTGATCCACTACAACAAACTGTTCAGCAATATGATGGGCTGCGAAATTGACTTCATCGTTCGGGGCATTGATTCCAAAACCAGAAGTGTTGTTGCCAGCCGTGCCGAAGCCATGCTGAAGAAACGCAAGACATTCTATTTTGACATTACAGATGAAGGCACCTACCGTATCTATGAGGGGCGCATTGTACAGGCCCGCGTCATTGCGGTTGCTGAAAAAGCAATTCGTGTGGAGATTTTCGGTGCAGAATGTTCCATCATGGCAAGAGATCTTGCATGGGATTGGATCGGTGACGCCCATGAGCGTTTTGCTGTGGGCGATCAGGTTCTTGTCCGTGTACTGAAAGTCAACCGGGAAAGTCTTGAAAAGTTATCCGTCAAGGCTGATGTCAAGAGCGTATCCGATAACTCAAGTCGGGAAAACCTGCAGAAATGCCGTATTCAAAGCAAATATGCAGGCAGGGTTACCGATGTGCATAAAGGCGTGGTTTTTATCCGCCTGACAAACGGTGTCAATGCCATTGCTCATTCCTGCCTCGACAGACGGATGCCGGGTAAAAAGGATGATGTCTCTTTCGCAGTCACACACATTGACGAAGAACAGGGCGTGGCAGTCGGTATTATCACCCGGATCATCAAGCAGCATTTATAAGGTTTGTTGAAAAACGGTGTCTCAAAGTAGTAAATATAAAGCAAGACGGAAATTTCCCGTAAAGGAGGTCATATATATGCGTAAACTTCTATTCGTCTTGCTTTTTATTTTCTTGATTACCGCTTCCGGTTGCCGTGCAGAAAAGACCTTGCCGGATGACACCGGCGTTTCCATTCCTGATATTTCTACAGAGGAAATCCGGGAAACGGAGAAACCGCCGGAGTCCGATAGTTCGTCTGTTTCGGAAGAAACGTCGCTGCCCGAGGAGACAGAAACAACACCTGTTCCCGCGCAGCCGCAGGAGCCGGCTGAAACTGTCCCTCCAAAGCAAACGGAATCCGAAGCACCAAAACAGACTATACCCGGTACATCGACTGACCCGACAGAAAAACCACCGATTCAAACGGAATCACCGACGCCAGAGCCTGAGCCGGAAGAAACAAAACCTTCCGTGCCCGAAACCGTTCCGCCCGAAACAGGAACTGTCATTCCGCCGGAGGAAAGTACCGATCCGCCGCCGACAGATATGGAAGCCGAGTATAAGCGAATAATCCGTGAAGCCACTGCATATGCCGAATCGTATGCCGCCAAAGGATTCTCTTTTCACTGGGACGACTCTCTGGATTTCAACTGGGAAACCGGATATATGGGTACGCCGCGTGTCAAGTACGAAGGTGTTGACGGAGTAATCCAAATACTGAAGCATCACATTGATCGGATCGTACAGACTGCCACGGACCCCGGTAACGGTATCCCCGCTTCAGCAGCTAATTACAAAGTTATGCAGATCACGGTAGATGGCGATATCGCTTTTGTAGTGCTGTACGGATAAAAGAAAACACAATAATATTGCAAAAAAGCGTCATTCGAGGGAATGGCGCTTTTTTGCGCCCAAATTCAGGAGGTAAATATGATAAATGCAAAAAAACGGATAATATCACTTCTTATGACGGCGCTTATGCTGGTCGGAATTGTACCGATCACCGCGTTTGCAGCCGATGTAACAATGGATCTGAGCAAAGCAGAGGTGAGCTGGGATTATACACTCACTGACGCGGAAGGAAACGCTTTCTCTGCTGCATATGGCTTAAATAAAGAGGACAATCCTTTCGGTTATGCCATGTCAGCCAGGCTGCATAAAATGCATGATTACACAGCCAAACGTCCCGGCCTCGGTTCTGATAAATCACAATGGATATACGGGCAGGATTTCGTTTATTGCTTTTGTATTGAACATGGTATTCCGCTGCCGGATTCGGGTAACTATGCGGGATCCGATGATCCTACACATGGAAACAAGTATGAGATGCTGTCAGCCGCACAGAAAGATCTGCTTGCTTTAGCGTTGACTTACGGGTACACCAATCGAACGGACCTGCAGACAAGCAAGGACGCCAATGCCTGTTATTCCGCTACGCAGCTTATTGTCTGGCAGATCACTCTCGGATTCAGAACTTCTCCGACAGAACTGAATGATAAGACCTATCCCATGAGCGGTTATACGGGAACGATGACCGAACAATATTGCAGAAATCCTTACCTTAAAGATTTCTACGACCGTATTCTGACGGATATGGCTAACCATTTTAAGCGTCCGAGCTTTACCTCGACGCTTAAAAGCTCCGCTCCTGTATACGATATGAAGTTTGAAAACGGAAAATATTCTGTGACGCTCACAGATACGAACGGCGTATTAGGCAACTTTTATGTATCTTCGAGCGGCGGCGTTTCAACCTCCATCAGCGGAAACACGCTGACAATATCCTCTTCCACGCCAATCAACGGTGATTGCATGATTAAACTAAACCGCCGGATCCCATCGACAAATCACACCACCGGATTTTTAATCTGGAGCGTGCCCGGAAAAGAAAATGCAAATCAGGATATGGTTTCAGGCGTGCCTGCGAACAATGACCCTGTTCCTGCATATCTTCAGGTTAAAGCTCCTGCCGGTCATTTGAAGATAATCAAAACTTCCGAAGACGGTAAGGTCAGCGGCATCCGTTTTCAAGTAACAGGCAACGGAATCGATAAGTCAGTCACAACCGGTTCAAACGGTGAAATACTCCTGGAAAATTTACAGCCCGGTATATATTCCGTTTCCGAGGATGCGATTGACCGATACAATCCTCAGAATACGCAGCGTGTTACGGTTGTCAGTGGACAAACCGCTGCCGTGTACTTCAACAATACCCTTCGGCGCGGAGATCTGAGAGTTGTAAAAACATCAGAGGATCAGTTTGTTGAAGACGTTACGTTCCGTCTGAGCGGAACATCCCTTTCCGGACTACCGGTAAATCTGTATGCCAAAACCGATGCGTCCGGCGTTGCTCTTTTTGAAGATGTTCTGATAGGTTCGGATTATGTGCTGGAGGAAATCGACACGGCAGAGCGGTATGTCGTTCCTGTGCCGGAAACGGTCACCGTGGAATGGAATAAGGTAACAGAAAAAGCCGTGCACAATGTGTTGAAGAAATTCCGTGTAACCGTTCTGAAATCCGACGCAGAAACCGGTTATACCCAGGGAGACGGACAACTCGGCGGCGCCACTTACGGTCTGTTCAAGGGGAATCAAATGATAGCCTCTTATCAGACAGATGCCAACGGCACCTTTACAAGCGATTGGTTCGTCTGTGCAGACGACTGGACCTTACGGGAAATATCGCCGAGCACCGGATACCTCTTGGATTCCTCTGAATACCATGTCGGCGCCGAACCGGGCAAATATAAAGTAGAATATTCCGAACTGACAATGAATGTGACGGAGATTATCAAAGAGGGCTCTGTGAGTATTATTAAGCACTGCGACGACGGTTCCACCCAAATTGAAACTCCTGAAAGCGGCGCGCAATTCCAAATCTATTTGAAAACGGCCGGAAGCTTCGACAATGCAAGAGAATCAGAACGGGACACTATGACCTGTGATGAATACGGTTTTTGTCAAAGTAAAAACCTGCCGTATGGAACATATATTGTTCATCAGACTGCCGGATGGGAAGGCAAGGAATTTATCAAGGACTTTGAGGTCTTTATTTCAGAAAACGAAAAAACATACCGCTTTTTAATTAACAACAGCACCTTTGAATCGGATATCCAGATCGTCAAGGTGGATGCGGAAAGCGGCAAGGTCATTCCTGCAGCCGGTGTCGGATTCCGAATCAAGGATGTACAGAGCGGTGAATTTATTACCCAGCATATAAAGTATCCCACTCCGACCGATATATCGATGTTCTACACCTCCCCCGAAGGTAAATTGATGCTGCCGCAGCCGCTTCCGTTCGGTGATTATGAACTGTGGGAGGAAAATAGCTGCGAGGGCTATGTGCTTTCCAAAGAACCGATTTCATTCAAGGTAGACGGCACAAAAGAACTTGTTGAAGTCAAAATGCCAAACGTGCCTCAAAAGGGGAAAATTATCATCAAAAAAACCGGTGAGGTTTTCTCTTCCGTAAAAGAATCGGGCGGATTTTATCAGCCTGTATATGCATTGGATGGACTTGCAGGTGCAGAATATCAGATCATTTCCCTTGAAGACATCTATACCCCTGATGGTACTCTGAGACATGCCAAGGATGAGGTCGTAGATACCATTGTCACATCAAGCAGTGGTGAGGCTGAAAGCAAACTGCTCTATCCCGGACTGTTTCAGGTTTTGGAAGTCAAAGCACCGAGTGGCATGGTTTTGAATACGGAGCCAAAATATGTAACAATCCATTATGCCGATGAAACGGTAGAGGTGGTTTTTGAGCACACATCTTTCCTAAACGAACGCCAGAAGGTGATCATCAGCCTGCTGAAAGAATTGGAACAGGACGGTACTTTCGGCATTGGCACGGCAGATGAATATACAAAAGTCCGCTTCGGCCTGTATGTTGCGGAACCATTGAGAGCTGCCGATGGGACGGAGATCCCGAAAGACGGTCTTTTGGAGGTTATCGGAATCGATGAAAACGGTCTGGGCGTGTTTACGGCGGATGTTCCGGTCGGCGCCAAGCTGTATGTCAAGGAATATGCCACCGATGAACACTATCTCATTTCCGATACCGCTTATCCGGTGGAATTCGATTACCAAGGTGAGGATGTCGCCACCGTGCAGATTGTAGTTAATGACGGCGGCGCAATCGGAAATACCATCATTCGCGGTAATATTGAGGGCATGAAGACAGATGAAGACGGCGCCCCGGTTGCAAAAACGGTGTTCGGTCTGTTCAAACCGGATGAAACTATCTTTACCACCGATAACGCCCTTGCAACTGCCGAATCCGACGAGGACGGACAATTCACCTTCGCCGGTATTCCTTACGGAAAATGGCTGCTGAAGGAGCTCGCTTGTCCCGAGCAATATGTGCTGTCCGATGAAATCATTGAAGTTACAGTTTCCGAACAGGATCAGGTCATAGAACTGAACGTGATCAATGAATTTATCACCGGCAGTGTGGAAGGCTTAAAGGTCGATGATAAGGAAAACCCTGTTTCCGGTGCGCTCTTCGGACTGTTTAAGGCAGACGAAACGGTGTTTTCGACCGAAAC
>JBJEIR010000141.1:0-2354 GCA_051877215.1 Acutalibacteraceae bacterium
TCGGGGGACGGATTTTTGTATAATATGGTCAGGATTATGGTAGGTACGCTGCTGGATATGGCGTTTGGCAAGCTGCCGCGCGAGGCGATTTCTACGGCACTGGCGTCCAAAAACCGCGCCTGCGCCGGAATGACCGCGCCGCCGCAGGGACTGTATTTACAGCGCGTGCTGTATGCGCCGGAGGATCTGTGCCCGTCGGGCACATGAACCGTTTCGGCAGGGCGGATACATCGGTTCGGAAAACGGATAGACCGACCGAGGAAAAAGGGGTGAGGACAGGTGTCAAAAAGAACCATCAAGGATTTTCGAAAACCGGCGCAGACGGAAGACGCCGGTTCGCAGCCGGCCGCCAGACGGCGCCCGCGTCGGAAAAACGGGCTTCGTTTGCTGATCAGGCTTTTGATCGTTGCGCTGATTGTGTTTGCTTTGTGCCTGATGGTGATCAATTGGAAGAGCATTGCGCCGGAAAGCGTCGTCTCGTGGATGGATGATCTGTTCGGCGGAACGGTCAGCGGAAGCTGGCCTGTTTCCGTCAAGGGAGACGGCGTGGCGGCGATGAATGAAGCGGGCAGCAATTTGGTGATGCTGACCGATACCGCCAGCGTATATTATAACGGCAACGGCGGCGAGTCGATAAGGCGTACCCATGCGTACGGAAAGCCGATGATGCGCACAAACGGGAAATATGTCCTGCTTGCGGAAACAGGCGGCAGCCGTTTTCGGTTGGAGACCCGTTCTTCGGTCTTTTTTGAGCAGACGGTCTCCAATGTCATTTATACGGCGGCGGTCAGCAAAAACGGCGATGTCGCCGTCGTCACCGATTCCTCCCAAAGTCACATTTCGGAGGTGACCGTTTTTTCTCAAAAGGGGACACAGCGCTATCAGTGGCTGAGCGCCGAATGGCTCGTGATTGACGCCGCTTTTTCCGCCGACGGCAATTCGCTCGCCGTTGTGGGCTGCCGTTCAAACGGCGGCGCAATGGAGTCGACGATTATGGTGTTTGCGCTGCGCAGCTCGGAGGAGCAGCCCGTACAGTATACGGCAAATGACATATTGTACAGCCGCGTTGCATTTTTTGATAACGGAACGGTCGCGGCCGTCGGCGACAGCGCCGTGCGCATTGTCAATCCGACAGGCTCTCTTGATCAAACCGTTTCCTACAACAATACCGAGCTGATCGGGTTTGCGTTTAACAACGGCGTCGCGTTGGTCACGCGCCCCTACGGCAGTCAGGAAAGCGGCACGCTGACAATGCTCTCCACAACGGGAGATGTGCAGCTCAAGCAGGAATTTGAAGGTGTTTTCCGCGATGTTTCGCCTTACGGCGGCGGCTATTTGCTGCTGACGGAGCATATGCTGTACGATGTGGGAAGCGGGGGCTTTGGCCGCTTTGCCGAAACGGCGGCGGACAGCCTGATGACGGCGTCGATCGGGAACAAAGCGCTGGTGCTCGGCCTGACGACGCTGTCCGAGGTGACCTGGCAATCCGATTAAACAGGCTTTATAACGGAGAAGAAAGGGTGACAAACCGTGGCGATGATTCTAGACGGCTGCTTGCTGCTTGTGCTGCTCATTGGTGTGATCATCGGCTGCAAGCGCGGCTTTATCAAATCGGCGGTACGGCTGATCGGCTGTTTGCTGGCGCTCGTTCTGGCGTTTTGCCTGAGCTCTCCGCTCAGTGAATGGATATTTGACAGCTTTCTGAGCAAGGGGATCGAGCAGTCGGTGTCGCAGCAGCTCACCGATGCGGCGGTAGGCTCTGCACAGGCGCTCGAAGCGCAGATCGACGGTGTGCTGGAAGGCTTGCCCGCTTTTGTGCGCAACGCCCTTGTCTCCTACGGCGTGGGCAGCCCTGAACAAATCAGCGGCGTTCTCGAAGCGCACGGAGCACAGTCCACCTCGGCTATAACCGAAACGCTTGTCAGCTATGTGATTCGGCCGGTGTGCGTGCTGCTGCTGCAAATCGTGTGCTTTATCGCGCTGTTTGTGCTGCTCTCGGTCATCATTCGCTTGCTTGGGCGGATGCTGGACCGCTTGTTCAACCTGCCGCTCATTCGCCATGTCAACCGCCTGCTCGGCGGTGTCATGGGTCTGATCGAGGGGGCGCTGGCGGCGCTGATTTTGGTCGCCGTATTGCAAATCTATATCACGGTGTCCGGCCCGCAGGCGTTGATCCCGCAGGAGGTCTTGCGTCAGACGACGCTGGTGTCCTTTGTTGCGGAGCATAATTTTTTACTGAACGGCCGCATCATTACACAGGCGCTGGCCTTTTGGACGCTGTAAATTCTTCGGGATGACCGAAGCTTTGGGAAGATTATAAAGAAGATTATAAAAAAGAGAGAAGAGAAACCGAT
>JBJEIR010000142.1:0-2344 GCA_051877215.1 Acutalibacteraceae bacterium
ATTTCCGCAAAAAAGAGACGGATGCCCGTTTGGGTATCCGTCTCTGCAACCGAAAATATATTTTTGCTGCCGTTTGAAAACAGCATGACAAAGCCCGTCAATTCCGCATTAATTGTTATGCGTTTTCACCGCTGTCAGTCTCTTCCCACCTGTCATCCGGCTGAGCAGAGGCAGGGCTTTCATCCGCTTTTTCAAAGGTGAACGCGCCGTCCCGATATCCGACACCGACGGTATCCCCCGCTTTAAAAGAGCCTTCCAGCATTTTTTCCGCCAGCGCGTCTTCGATCTTGGTCTGAATCGCTCGGCGAAGCGGACGCGCACCGTAGACAGGATCAAACCCCTCTTTTGCGACGGCGGCAACGGCTTCGTCGGAAACCGTCACATGCATCGAAAGCTCCTCCATACGGCGGTCAAGTGAAGAAAGCATCCGCCGCGCGATCATTTCAATATTCTCCTGCGTCAGCTTGCGGAACACGATGATATCGTCAACGCGGTTGAGAAACTCGGGGCGGAACAGACTTTTCAGTTCGGAAAGCACCGCTTCTCTTGCTGCCTGTTCGTTGCCGTCCTGCTTCTCTTCGCCGCCAAAGCCGAAGGAGACGCTGTTTTCGGTCAACCGACGCGCGCCGACATTGGATGTCATAATGATGATGGTGTTTTTGAAATCCACGCGGCGTCCCTGCGCATCGGTCAGCACACCGTCGTCCAAAATTTGCAGCAGCATATTGAACACATCGGGATGCGCCTTTTCGATTTCGTCAAACAACACCACCGAATAGGGCTTGCGGCGGATCTTTTCGGTAAGCTGCCCGCCCTCGTCATAGCCGACATAGCCGGGAGGCGAGCCGACCAAACGGGAAACCGTGTGCTTTTCCATATATTCGGACATATCGAGGCGAATCATCGCGTTTTCATCCCCGAACATCGCTTCCGCAAGCGCTTTGCAAAGCTCGGTTTTGCCGACGCCGGTCGGTCCGAGGAAAATAAACGAGCCGATGGGGCGTTTCGGGTCTTTCAGCCCGACACGACCGCGCCGAATCGCACGCGAGACAGCGCTGACCGCCTCATCCTGTCCGACAAGGCGCTGATGGAGAATGTCCTCCATATGCAGCAGGCGTTCTCCCTCCTCCTCGGTGAGCTGTGTGACGGGCACGCCGGACCAACCGGAGACAATCTCCGCAATGTCCTGCGGCGTCACCTCTCCCGTAATGCCGGCATTTTTCTCATAAAACCGCGCTTTTTCCGCCTCAAGCTGCTCGGTCAGCTCTTTTTCCTCATCGCGCACACGCGCGGCGCGCTCAAAATCCTGTTCGTTGACCGCCGCCTTTTTCTCCTCGGCAAGGCGCTTGACCTCGTCCTCCAGCTTTTTCAGATCGGGGGGAGCCGTAAACGCCTTCAGGCGTACACGCGAAGCCGCTTCATCAATCAAATCAATCGCCTTATCCGGCAAGAAACGGTCGGCGATATAGCGCACGGAAAGCTGCACGGCGGCTTCGATCGCCGCATCGGTGATTTTGACCTTGTGGTGCGCTTCATATTTATCGCGCAGTCCCCGCAGAATCAGCACCGCTTCCTCAGGGGTCGGCTCACCGACCACAATCGGCTGAAAACGGCGCTCCAGCGCAGCGTCCTTTTCAATATGCTTGCGATATTCCTCCAGGGTGGTGGCGCCGATGACCTGCAATTCTCCGCGGGCAAGACTCGGCTTGAGAATATTGGCGGCGTCCACCGCTCCTTCTGCGGCGCCTGCGCCGATCAAGGTGTGGATCTCATCAATAAACAGGATGATGTCCCCTGCCTTCATCACTTCGTCGATGGCATTTTTAATCCGCTCTTCAAAATCGCCGCGATATTTCGTACCGGCGACCATTCCCGTCAGGTCCAGTGTCACCACGCGTTTTCCGCGCAGCAGCTCGGGCACTTCGTCGGCGGCAATCTTTTGCGCCAGTCCTTCGGCGATGGCCGTCTTGCCGACGCCCGGCTCACCGATCAGGCAGGGATTGTTTTTTGTTCGTCTGGACAAGATCTGGATAACGCGCTCGATTTCTTTTGAGCGCCCCACAACAGGGTCGATTTTGCCCTCTTTGGCAAGGGCAGTCAAATCGCGTCCGAACTGATCCAGTGTCGGCGTTTTGCCCTTTCCCGGCGCGGGTCCCGCCGCCGAAGAGGGCGCCGTATCCGCCGTTTCGGGAGTCGGGATGCCGAGTGCGCGGGCAATATCCTCTATCAGCTCATTCTGACGCACGCCCATGGCGGAAAGCAGACGCATGGCGACGCTGTCGCGGTCGCGCAGCACGGCGAGCAACAGATGCTCTGTACCGACATAACCGTTCTTTAAATACGC
>JBJEIR010000143.1:0-2336 GCA_051877215.1 Acutalibacteraceae bacterium
CAAAATCAAGGACGGCGCCGTCCAGCTCACCCGATGAAAACGCAAAGCTGTAGGGCAGTGCCGCGGGCTTTGTCGGCTGTTCAAAGGTGAGCGTCGGCACATCCACGCTCATGATATTCTGCGTGCCTGTCGTCACCTGCGGCGCATCGACCGGCACCAAAAGCGCCTCATAGAGCGCTTCGCGCCCCATCAGCGCGCCCGCTTCGGCCGCGCGCGCCATGGCGGCGGACAGCGACGCTTCCACCTCCCGTCGCAGCTCGCGGTTGCGGCGGATATACACCATAAAGCGGCGCGCCATCTCGTCCTGCTTATCTTTGAGCAGCTTATGACCGCGCGTCGCCGTGCCGAGCCGCTTTTTCAGACGGCTCAGCTCCATACGCGTCGGATTTACACGCATCGCCACAGGGCATCGTTCCTTTCAAAAGTCAGGCGTTTATGGTTGCCCGTCCTCAGTTTCCGGCAAATACTTGTCGAGATAGCTCTCCCGAATACGCTTGAGCTCACTGCGCGGCAGGATGGACAGGAGCTTCCAGCCGATATCCAGCGTTTCCATGATATCGCGGTCGGTGCTGTAGCCCTGCGACACATACTCCTTTTCAAACGCCGTTGCAAACTTCGCATACAGCTTATCCATATCGGAGAGCGCCGCTTCGCCGAGAATGACCGACAGCTCCTTTGCGTCCTTGCCGCGGGCATAGGCGGAGAAAAGCTGATTCATCGTGTCGGCGTGATCCTCGCGGGTCTTATCCGCACCGATGCCCTTGTCCTTCAGACGGGACAGCGAGGGCAGCACATCAATGGGCGGCGTGACCCCCTTGAGATACAGCTCACGCGAAAGGATGATCTGCCCCTCGGTGATGTAGCCGGTCAGGTCGGGGATCGGGTGCGTTTTGTCGTCCTCGGGCATGGTTAAAATCGGAATCTGTGTAATCGAGCCGGGCTTGCCGATGATGCGCCCCGCGCGCTCATAAAGAGACGCAAGGTCGGTGTACATATAGCCGGGATAGCCGCGCCGCCCGGGAACCTCCTTGCGCGCCGCCGACACCTCGCGCAGCGCCTCCGCATAGTTGGTGATATCGGTCATGATGACCAGCACATGCATCCCAAGCTCATAGGCGAGATATTCGGCACAGGTGATGGCCATGCGCGGCGTGGAAATGCGTTCCACCGCCGGGTCGTTTGCAAGATTCATAAACAGCACCGCGCGCTCGATCGCGCCGGTTTTTTCAAAATCCTTGATAAAGAAATCCGCTTCCTCAAAGGTAATGCCGATGGCGGCAAACACGACGGCAAATTTTTCATCCTTGCCGCGCACCTTCGCCTGCCGCGCGATCTGCGCCGCCAGCTCCGCATGCGGCAGGCCGGAGCCGGAAAACACCGGCAGCTTTTGTCCGCGCACCAGCGTGTTCAGGCCGTCGATGGCGGAAATGCCCGTCTGAATAAATTCGGCGGGATAGTTGCGCGCCGCCGGATTCATCGGCGAGCCGTTGATGTCCATTTTTTTCTCGGCAATGATTTCCGGGCCGCCGTCGATCGGGTGACCCATGCCGTCAAAAATACGGCCGAGCATATCCTGCGACACGCCGAGCTGAACGCCGTGACCGAGAAATTTGGCCTTGGCGGAAGTGATTTTAAGACCCTGTGCGCTTTCAAAAAGCTGCACCATCGCCTTGTCGCCGTTGACCTCGAGCACCTTGCCGACACGCACCGCGCCGCTCTCCTCGCGCACCTCTACCAGCTCGTCGTATTTGACGCCTTCCACGCCCTCAACCAGCATCAGCGGGCCGACCACTTCACGGATGGTTTTATATTCCTTATTCATCGTCGGCAGCCTCCTCTGTCAGCGCATTGTATTCCGCAAGGATGTCGTGATACAGCGCATCGAGCTGCTGCGCCTGCCGATCCTCGGGGATATATTTCATACGGCCGATCTGCTCAAGCGCGTTCATCGCCATGATGCTGCTGAATTTCACATCGTGCTCGAGCGCTTCCAGGCCTTTGTTATACCATGTCAGGATATTGCGCAGCATATGATACTGCTTTTCCACGGAGGTGAAGGTATCCACCTCGTCAAAGGCGTTCTGATGGAGATAGTCCTCGCGGATACTGCGGGCACATTCCAGCGTCATGCGGTCTTTAAAACCGAGCGCGTCCACACCGACCAAACGGACAATCTCATCCAGCTCCGCTTCCTCTTGCAGAATACTTCTCGTTTGCGCGACCTGCGCCGCCCAATCCCCCTTCACCGCATTGTCGAAATACGGCATCAGCTTGGTGTTATACAGAGAATAGCTCTGCAGCCAGTCGATGGCGGGGAAATGGCGCTTATACGCCAG
>JBJEIR010000144.1:0-2328 GCA_051877215.1 Acutalibacteraceae bacterium
GATTTGATCGCTTCGGAAACCTCTTTTGGGGTAACCGCCCCGAACAATTTTCCCTTCTGCCCTGCGCGCGCATGGATGGTGACGGTCTTGCCTTTTAAAAGCTCCGCCGCTTCCTGTGCTGCTTTTTTATCCATTTCCTGATGATATTTCACAGAGGATTCCTTGTTTTTCAATTCGTTCATTGCCTGTGCGTCCGCTACCATTGCCAAATTTCTCGGCAATAAGAAATTGCGTGCATATCCGTCGGAAACATTGACAAGCTCGCCTTTTTTTCCCTGTCCTTTGACATCCTGTAATAAAATCACTTTCATGGTATGTTCCTCCTGTCACTTTGCAAAATCGGTATTTTTTGCCGCGCTGATTCCACGACTGTTCTGCGTAAGATACTCGTCGATCGCCTTTTTCAATTGTTCGACCGCCTGCTCCATGGAAACATTTTTAAGCTGTGCGCCCGCCATTGTCAAATGTCCGCCTCCGCCGAGAGCTTCGGTCACAAGCTGCACATTAAACGCCCCAAATGAGCGGGCAGAAATATTTACCGTGTTTTCAGTTTGGAAAAGCGTAAAAGCGGCGTCCACGCCTTTGATGGAAAGCAGCTCATCCGCCGCCTGTGAACAGGCGATGCGCAAATCCGCACCGGAGCCTGTTTTTGCGCAAGCGATTGCCGTCTGGCCGTAAATCCGGACACCCGCTACAATATCCGATTTTTCTCGGTACACCTCCATGCTTCCGGCAAACATTTTTTTCACGGCAACCGTATCCGCGCCCTGTTTGCGAAGATATGCGGCCGCTTCAAAAGTACGAACGCCGGCCTTGACAACAAAGCTGCGTGTATCCAGCATAATGCCGGCAAGCAGTGCTTCGGCTTCCATGCGAGATATGCCGGGAATATCCATATACTGTACCAATTCCGCCACCATTTCACAGGCGGAGCTCGCATAGGTTTCGTGATAAAAAATGACCGCTTTATCAATATGATCGATCATCTTGCGGTGATGGTCGATCACCGCAACCGTCGAAACGCTTTCGTACAAGGAAGCATGCTCCAGCATAGAAGGCGTTTGGGTATCTGTAATGATCAACAGCGTCTTTGGCTGCACCATTAACAGAGAATCCGCGGGATCGACGAACCAATCCCCAAAGCCGGCGGCATCATAGCGATCAATCAATTCTTTGGCAAGGGTCGTGCGGCGCGAAACAACAAGGTATGCAGGCTTGCCGAGCGCTCTTGCTACCGCGACCATCGCAATTCCCGATCCGACACAATCAAGGTCGGAAAAGCGATGCCCCATCAGCAGCACATTGTCCGAACTGAGAATCAAATCCTGCAACGCGGAGGCAATCACGCGCGTGCGCACCTTCGTTCGCTTTTCGACTCCTTTGGAAAGCCCTCCGTAAAATTCAAACCCGTTTTTGGTACGCAAAGCCGCCTGATCACCGCCGCGCCCGAGAGCCATCTCGATCGCCTGGCGTGCCAGCTGTTCGCAGTGACGAAAATCATTGCCTTCTCCCACACCGATGGAAAGCGTGACCTGTAAATTGTTTTCAATCGGAAGCGCGCGTACACGATCCAAAATCTCAAAGCGTTTTTCAATGATATCCGGCAAATACCGCTTTTCCAACACCGCTAAAAAACGGTCGTTTTCAAATTTCTGCAAAATGCCGTTTTTTTGCTCCAGCCAGTCTTCCAGCGCTGTCTCTACCAAGCCCTCTATCTTTGCGCGTTCACTGTCGCGCAGCGTTTGCATCAAATCCTCCAGATTATCAATGTAAATCAGCATCACGACAGGGCGTGTGGCCGCATATTCATCCGCCGCGTTGCGCATATCCGTCACATCAAGATAATAAAGAACAAACAAATTGCCTTCCCGCGAGGACAGTCGGCTGATCATCACCTCATAACGGTGCCCGAGCAAATCGACCGAGACCGAATTTTTCTCCGTCAAGGTGTTGAAAGCAACGCCGGGAAGGATGAGGCAAGCATCCTCTCCGACGACGGAAACATTATCAAGCACGATCAGCTTGAATTTGTCATTGTGCCATAAGATCTGACCGCCATCGGTTACGACGGCAACAGGCAGCGGAGAAACCGAAAGCGAATGCTGATCTGTCTCGTTCAGATGGCGGAATACCCGTCGCATATATCGGTCGATATCCTTTTGCTCGCGCATCAGTTTCCACGCGGCAGTTAATACAATACCGGCCGCAACACACAGCTCCGCCACCGATATAATCGGCTGAAAGAACCATGTGATGCCGGATACAATCAGCAAAGCTACGCTGAGTATCCATACCATGGGTGCTATGTAAAATAACCGCCCGTTTTTC
>JBJEIR010000145.1:0-9580 GCA_051877215.1 Acutalibacteraceae bacterium
ACTGAATATGTCGGGCATGGAGAAAAATCCCGGCTTTTCCTTGAGCCTTACATTTTTGCGCCAGATGCTCCACGGGGTTGTATACGGGGATCTGATCATGAATCTTGCCAATCAGTGCCGCCCTTATGAAATCCACAAGGGCGATACGGATCGCCTTGTTGACGAATGGGTCAACCGTCTTGTTGCAGATTTTGAAAAAGGCAGCAGCAGCTTTAAGCATGAGCATATTTGTGAGCTTCTCAACCGCATTTCCGATGAGTTTGCCGCGATCCCCGTGCGGCGGACCGACAAGGTTAAGGTTGGAGTGGTCGGAGAAATTTATGTAAAATATTCTCCTCTCGGGAATAACAATTTGGAGGACTTTTTGCGGTCGGAGGACTGCGAGGTCGTGACCCCCGGCGTGCTGGATTTTGCTATTTTTAAATGCGATAACCGTGTGGAGGATCATTTCCTGTACGGCGGGCGGTATCCGGCGTTTCTTGCCGCGTCTGTGCTCAAAAAGCTGTGCCTGAGTCTCCAAAAGGATATGATTGCGGCAATTGAGCGCCATGCGGAATTTCGCGTACCCTGCACCTTTGAACATTTAAAAACACTTGTCAAAGGCTATCTCGGTTACGGCAACAAAATGGGAGAGGGATGGCTGCTGACGGGAGAAATGCTTGAGCTTGTGGACAGCGGCGTATGCAATATTGTCTGTACACAGCCCTTTGGCTGTCTTCCCAATCATGTGGCCGGGAAAGGAATGGTTCGCCGCATCAAGCAGCATCTTCCGCAATCGAACATCGTTTGTATTGATTACGATCCGGGCGCAACACGCATCAATCAGGAAAACCGCATTAAGCTGATGCTCGCCAACGCCAGACTGCAAAAGGAGCGTTTAAAGGACTCCTCCGAGAAAAAATCGCCGATTACGGTAAAGGCTGTTCATGCCGAATCAACCGCCCAATCAACCTCTGTTTGAAGAGATTTTTGCCACGCCTTTTCCTGCCTTTTTGTGTATATTTTGAACAACGCGCGTTTACACTAATTCCGAAAGGAAGGGATTGCTGTGAGCGACGATATTCAAAAAGAGGACAGGCAGACGGACGAACAGGAGGAGCGAAAGGATCGCGAAAGCCGCACCGAGCGGGAAGCGGCTATTCTGCAAAACCAATTTAAAGATTTGGTGGAAACGGGAGCGGTAACCACCTATAACGGCAGACATGTCATCTATTGCCTGACGATTATCGGGCAGATTGAGGGCCATTATGCGCTCTCCTCCGAAAATAAAACGACCAAGTATGAGCATGTGATTCCGCAGCTTGTGGCGATCGAGGAAAGCCCGGATATTGAAGGGCTTCTGATTCTGCTGAACACCGTCGGGGGAGATATCGAAGCCGGTCTTGCCATCGCGGAGCTGATCGCCGGCATGAAAAAGCCGACGGTGTCGTTGGTGCTCGGAGGAGGACATTCAATCGGTGTACCGCTTGCAGTCGCCGCCAAAAAATCCTTTATTGCTCCGTCGGCAACCATGATGGTGCACCCCGTTCGCATGAACGGCATGGTGCTCGGTGTGCCGCAGGCGTTTTCTTATTTTCGTAAAATGCAGGAGCGGATCACCCGTTTTGTGACGGACAATTCCAAAATCTCTTTTAAACGCTTTGACGAGCTTTGCATGGAAACAGATGAGCTTGCCACTGATGTCGGCAGTGTTTTAGAAGGAGAACAGGCGGTCGAGGAGGGGCTCATCGATTCGCTCGGTTCCTTATCCGACGCGATCGAAGCGCTGTACGATATGATTGATAAAACGGCCGATACACAAAAAAAATAAGGCAATACCGCGTTTCAGACTGCTTTTCGGCGCGATGGGCGCCGTTACATCTTTTTTTAAATCGCAGCAGAAGCCCGAAGATGACGACATAGAAGCAACGGACAAGAAGTCTTTTACAGAGACATAAAAGGAATGGTGAAGCGCATGGCAGCACAAAAAAAGAAGGGAACCGCAAAAAAGAATACCTCCGCCGTTCGTCAAAAAGCCAAGGAACATCCCGCAAATAACAGCCGAAAACAGACATCGTATGTCAAGCGGCAGACAGCTGCGGTCATTTTATTTGCCCTTGCATTATTTTTGCTGTGCGTGGCAGTCATTCCCGGCGGGGATACCTTTAATGCGTGGAGCGCGCTGCATATGGCGGTACTGGGTACCTTTGGACTGTGTGCATTTGCTCTTCCGATTCTGCTCGGATTTATCGCGATCAGTATGGCCAAAAGCGAGGAAAACAAACCCATGCTCCGGCGCGTTTGGCAAAGCGGTTTGTGCTTTTTACTGCTTGGAGCGGTACTGCAGGTTTTTACCGTTGACCTAGCCGATGCCCCTGCATACGCTGCGGCTGTTTCGTCCGCTTTTTCACAGGGGGCCGCTCTTTTTGAGGGCGGTACGGTAAACGGAGGGGCACTCGGCGCAATCATAGGATATCCGCTGGAATGTTGGTTCGGCGATATCGGCGCGAAGATCATTCTTTGTCTGCTGTTGTTTGTCGTGCTGATGTTGATGACGGGCGCGACCTTGCTCTCCCTTTGGAAGCCCGTCAAAAAAACGGCCGAGTATACCCGCGAACGGATAAACGATAAAAATCGCCGGGCGCTTGAAGAAGCAGAGGAGGAAAGCCGGGCGGCAGAAAAGCTCTCTGCCGCAGATAAGAAAAATACATCCAAGGCTTCCGCCGGTATTGATATTGATATGGGAGAGGGATATGCAAAAGAGGAGATATCTCGGGACCCGAAGGAAGCTTTTACGCTTGCCGCCGAGCAATTGAAGGCTGAGGAGGAAAAACCGGAACTGAAGGTCGAGGATATTATCGGAAGAGCGATCAAACAGCCGGATGATCCGTCTCCTTCAAAAGAGGATGAGAAAACCAAAAAGAAAATGACACAAGCACAGCTTCGGCAGCAAGAAGAATTGATTGCGCAGGAAGTGAATGCCGAACAATCTGCCGAGCCTGCCGAAAGCTATACATATCCGCCGATTTCTCTTCTCGACAAAGCGCCTGCCGCAAACGATGATTCGGCACGAGAGGAGATGCAGGTGAATGCGAGACTGCTTGTTCAGACGCTCAAAGAGTTCGGTATCAGCGCCAAAGTTGTGGATATTGTCCGCGGCCCGTCCGTGACACGATATGAGCTGCAACCGAATGCGGGTGTAAAAATCAGCAGTATTACGAAGCTTGCCGACGATATTGCGCTGCGTCTTGCAACGGCGGGCGTGCGTATCGAAGCGCCCATCCCAAACAAAGCCGCCGTCGGCATCGAGGTACCGAATAAAGCGTCATCCATGGTTTGCCTGCGTGAGCTGATCGATTCGGATGAATTTTCTTCTCAAAGCGGCCCGCTGACCGTGGCGCTTGGGCGGGATATCAGCGGCCGTATCATCACGGCGGATCTTGCCAAAATGCCGCATTTGCTGATTGCCGGCACCACCGGCTCCGGCAAATCGGTATGTACCAATTCGATGATTCAGAGTGTTCTTTATCGCAGTTCTCCCGAAGATGTAAAAATGATTCTGATTGATCCGAAGCAGGTCGAATTCGGCATTTACAACGGGATTCCCCATTTGCTCGTCCCTGTCGTGACCGATCCCCGAAAGGCGGCCGGTGCGCTCGGATGGGCGGTTACGGAAATGCTGAATCGCTACAAAATATTTGCCGAAAACAATGTGCGCGATATTAAGTCCTACAATACACTTGCCAAAACAAGCGATACGCTGCAGACCATGCCGCTGATCTTGATTGTAATCGATGAGCTTTCCGATTTGATGATGGCGGCGAAAAAAGAAGTGGAAGACGCCATTGTGCGGCTGGCGCAAATGGCACGCGCGGCCGGCATGCACCTTGTGATTGCCACGCAGCGTCCGTCTGTCGATGTGATTACGGGACTGATCAAAGCGAACGTTCCGAGCCGTTTGGCGCTGACGGTTGCGTCGGCGGTCGATTCGCGCACCATTCTTGACGCGAGCGGGGCGGAAAAGCTGCTCGGAAAAGGCGATATGCTGTTCCATCCGGTCGGCTTGCCGAAACCGCTGCGTGTGCAGGGTTGTTTTGTATCCGATCATGAGGTCGAGTCGGTGGTGAATTTCTTGAAATCCTCCTCATCTGCGGAATACGATGAAAGCGTCGTCGATGAAATCAACCGTCAGGCAGAAGCGGCCGAAAAGGCGGATGCCAAGGGCGAGAGCGGGGAGCAGGAAGACGGAGATGAGATGCTGCCGCAGGCGATCGAAGTGGTTGTGGAAGCGGGACAGGCGTCCACCTCTCTTTTACAGCGCCGCTTGCGGCTCGGCTATGCCCGTGCGGGACGCATAATAGACGAAATGGAGCAGCGCGGGATTGTCGGACCTCACGAAGGAAGTAAACCGCGCAAAGTGTTGATCACCCGTCAGCAATGGCTTGAAATGCAGGTGACAAAACCGGAGAACGACGCAGAAGAATCATAACCATACAGGCGGTGAAAACTTACGCAGGCACATCGGCCGTATGCAAGATCAAGGAAAGGGAGTTTTTTCAATGCTTTCTCATCGCGCAGCAGGCGCTTTACTGAGCGTTTCCTCTTTGCCGGGACCTTACGGGACCGGCGTCTTCGGCCGTGAAGCCAAAGACTGGATCGACCGTCTTTCCGACATGCGATTTTCGGTGTGGCAGGTGCTTCCCTTTAATATGCTTGATCAAGGCTGTTCTCCTTACGGAAGCTGCAGTGCCTTCGCCGGCAATCCCCTCTATATTGATCCGAGAGGGCTTGTCAAAAACGGTTTTGTGACGGAAGAGCAGGCTTCGCTCTGCGCATATGAAGGCTCGCCGTATACCGCCGATTATGACTTTGCGCAGCGCACCCGGATGGAGCTGCTGAAAACCGCGTTTTCCAATAGTCGCTTTCGCGCCGATCAGCTTGCCGCGCTCTTTGAAAGCGAGCATGAATGGGCGTCGGATTTTGCGCTTTTTATGGCGGTTAAAGAGAAAAACGGCAATCGCCCGTGGTGGACATGGGAAGAACAATACGCCGATTATGAGCAATGCCTGAAAATCAGCGGGCAATTTGAAGAACAAAAACGGTTTTGGCTGTTTGTGCAGGCGATTTTTTTTGAACAGTGGCATGAAATTCATGCATACGCCGCCGAGAAGGGGATTCGGGTTTTAGGGGATATGCCGGTGTATGTCGCGATGGACAGCGCGGATGTCTGGAGCAAACGAAATCTCTTCTGCATCGATCAGCACACCTTTCGCCCGGACAAGGTGGCGGGCGTTCCGCCCGATTATTTCTCGGCCGACGGACAGCTGTGGGGCAATCCGCTTTACGATTGGAAAGCGATGAAAAAGTCCGGATACCGCTGGTGGATCGACCGTGTCCGATCGGCGCTTGCGCTTTATGACAGTGTGCGTATTGATCATTTCCGCGCTTTTGCGTCGTATTGGGCGGTGCCGGCCGATGCCGAAACCGCCAAAGACGGTTGTTGGGAAAAAGGCCCCGGTCAAGCATTTTTTGATGCGGTGTTTGATGCACTTGACCAAGAGCCCTCCATTGTGGCGGAGGATCTCGGGACATACGGCGAGGATGTGACAGCACTTCTTGCATCGAGCGGCTTTCCGGGAATGCGCGTGATTCAGTTCGGCTTTGATCCGAACGGTGACAGTACGCATTTGCCTCATAATTATCCCGTAAATGCAGTGGCCTATGTGGGGACGCACGATAACAACACCCTGCTTGGCTGGCTTTGGGAGGCGCGCGAGGACGAGCGGCGGTTTGCGCTTGATTATTGCGGCTTTCACGGGGATAACTGGGGAGACGGAGGCTATCAAAGCGCGTCTTGCCGCGCGGTCATTGAGACAGTATGGAAAAGTGCGGCGAGACTGGCGGTGATTCCGTTTCAGGATATGTGCGGCTTTGGCAGCGATGCGCGTATGAACATCCCAGGTGTGCCTCAAAAAAACTGGCGTTTCCGTACAACCACAGAGACCATGGAGGCGATGGATTCGGCATATTACCGCCATATAAACCGCCTTTATCGGCGCGGATGAAGAATGTTAGAAAGGGAATACTCTGCCATGTCTTTTTTGCCGCTGACAACTGAAGAAATGCATGAACGCGGATGGTATTATGCAGACGCCGTTATCGTCACGGGGGATGCGTATGTCGATCATCCGAGCTTCGGTACGGCGATTATTTCCCGTGTGTTGGAGGCGGAAGGACTGCGGGTGTGTATCATTTCCCAACCGCAGAATGCAGAGGATATGAAACGGTTTGGAAGACCGCGCCTCGGCTTTTTCGTCAACGGGGGCAATATCGACCCGATGGTGGCGCACTATACCGCCGCCAAACGGCGACGGAGCCAAGATGCCTACACGGCGGGAGGAAAGGCGGGACGCCGTCCGGATCGCGCAACCATCGTATATTCAAGACAAATCCGTCAAGTGTACGGCGATGTGCCGATCGTCATAGGGGGCTTAGAGGCTTCTCTTCGCCGCTTTGCCCACTACGATTATTGGGACGATGCGGTCAGACCGTCGATTCTTGCAGACAGTACGGCGGATATCCTCGTATACGGTATGGGAGAAAACCAAACGATTGAGATCGCACGAAGGCTCAAAAAGGGGGAGCCGGTCGGTGAAATTACCGATGTGCGCGGCACCTGTGTTTTGGTGCCGACGCGGCAGTATCGGCCGCGTCCCTGCGCAGAATGCGCTTCGTTTGAACAGGTCTGTGCCGACAAAAAGCAATATGCGATTTCCTGCCGTATTCAGCAGGATGAACAGGACGCCGTGCGCGGAAAAACCGTTATTCAGCGCCACGGACAAGATATTTTGATACAAAATCCGCCGATGCCGCCGCTGACAACGCAGGAGCTGGATCGGGTGTATGAGCTGCCTTACGAACGGCGTTGGCATCCGTCTTATGACGCGGTCGGCGGTGTGCCGGGACTGGAAGAGGTGCAGTTTTCCATCACCCACAATCGCGGCTGTTTCGGCGCGTGCAATTTTTGCTCCATCGCCTTTCATCAGGGGCGACAGATCACCTGCCGAAGCGAGGAATCGGTGATCAGAGAGGCCAAAAAACTGACCGAAATGCCTGAATTTAAGGGGTATATTCACGATGTCGGAGGCCCTACGGCCAATTTTCGGCATCCGTCCTGCAAAAAGCAGGAGACGCAAGGGCTTTGCAAGGGCAAAAAATGCCTTGCGCCGTCGCCTTGCCCCGCTTTGATCGCCGATCACAGCGATTATCTGCATTTGCTGCGCCGTTTAAGAGCGATTCCGGGTGTAAAAAAGGTTTTTATCCGTTCGGGTATCCGCTTTGACTATCTCCTCTGCGATCCGGACGACACCTTTTTTAAAGAGCTTGTCCGCTATCATATCAGCGGGCAGCTTAAAGTCGCGCCCGAACACTGTGCGTCGGATGTGCTCGCGTGCATGGGCAAGCCGCCGATTGCAACATACCGCGCCTTTCAAAAGCGATTTTATGAGCTGACGGCAAGCGCCGGTCTCAAACAGTATCTTGTGCCGTATCTGATGTCTTCTCACCCCGGCAGCAAGCCCGCCGACGCCATCGAACTGGCGCTGTTTCTCAAAAAGGAAGGACTTCATCCCGAACAGGTGCAGGATTTTTATCCGACTCCCGGAACGATTTCCACCTGTATGTTTTACACAGGGCTTGATCCGTATACGTTAAAGCCGGTTTATGTGCCGCGTACGCCCGCGCAAAAAGCAGAACAGCGTGCGCTGCTGCAATATTTTCGCCCGGAGAACCGCGAGATCGTATTGCGTGCGCTGCGCTCGGCAGGGCGAAGCGATCTCATCGGAAACGGGCCGAATTGCCTGATCCGCGATGACCGTTCCCAAAAGAAACCCGGGAATTCGACAAAGAAGACCGCCGTACAGCGAAAAAGAGGTACAACGGATAAAAACAGACGGAAAACCTGAGATTTATTTCTGAAAATCGGCATATTGATATAAATTTTCGGGCATCACCCTATATTCTGAATATAATAAAGAGAGTGATTTTCGGTATGAAAAAAACGATCGGTATACAGACGATTGTGGAGCTCAATGCGCTTTTGAAGGAAAAGGAACTTCCCTTTTTATTGCATCTATGCGATCGCTGCGGCGGTCAGTTTGTACGGATTGAACGCTTGGCAAAAACGGACGAGCAGCAGGAACATGACTTTTCTCAGTTGCTTTGCGACACGCTTGCAAAAGAGCGTTTGTCGCCCTGCTTTTATACGGATGTGACCGGCTTTACCGTACAGTAACCGGAAAATACAAAAACATCGAAAACCGTATGCCTTGGCGTGTTCGTTTAAACACGATTGCCGAATACTTAGTATGGTGTGACAACCGGGCAGAAAGCAGCGCCGGAAGATTTGATCGACGCACTGCCTTCTGACGAATAAATTTGGAAAGGAGAGGCATATGTAATGAAGAAAAAAAGACTGCAAGCGATTTTTTGCTTATTGGCTGCGGGCGTTCTTTTGATCAATGCTGTCGGCTGCTCCGTGCAAAAAGCCAAAGCGGATGACCTGATGAAGGGTGTCAGCGCCAAGACGGTCAGCGGCCGAGAGGCTGACGACGCCTTTGTTGCTTCACAAGCGGATTTTGCCGTAAAGCTGTTTTTGGAAAGCGTAAAAGACGGGGAAAACAGCCTGATTTCGCCCCTCTCCGTGATGCTGGCGTTGGCGATGACCGCCAACGGCGCAGACACGCAGACCAAGGCGGAGATGGAAACGGTACTGGGTGGAGATATACCGCTTGAAGGGCTCAACGAATATCTTTATTCGTATATGAGGGCGCTTTCGGACGGGGAACATTCACCGCTCAAAACAGCCGATTCGATTTGGATTTCGGACAGTGCCGATTTGACAGTGAATCCGGACTTTTTACAGGTCAATGCGGATTATTACGGCGCCGATGCCAAAAAAGCGCCTTTTGATGAGCATACGCGCGACGAGATCAACAACTGGGTCAAAGAGAAAACGGACGGTATGATCGATAAAATAGTAGAAGAAATTCCCGCCGATGTCGTTTTATATCTTATCAACGCACTTGCCTTTGATGCCGAGTGGGAAGATATTTATGAAACGAGTGATGTTTTCGACGGAAAATTTACCGATTCCAACGGAATACAGCGTACGCTTCAAATGATGAATTCGATTGAGCATCGGTATATCGAAACAGATACGGCCACCGGCTTTATCAAGAATTATGCAGGCGGGCAATACGGCTTTGCGGCGCTTCTGCCCAAAAAAGAGCTCTCTTTACGGGACTATGTGCACAGTCTATCGGGAGAGGCCCTGATAAACAGCTTAAAAACCGCACAGGATACGGCGGTTATGACCACCATGCCGAAATTCAGCTATGACTATGAGCTGATCATGAATGACGCGCTTTGCGCGATCGGCATGCCGACAGCATTCAATCCGTTAACAGCGGATTTCTCAAAAATGACGCAGTCCGAAACCGGCGGCCTTTATATCAGCAGGGTGATCCATAAAACACATATTGCGGTGGACGAGCGCGGAACAAAAGCAGGAGCGGCCACGGCCGTTGAGATGAGAAGCGGC
>JBJEIR010000146.1:0-9345 GCA_051877215.1 Acutalibacteraceae bacterium
CGCACCGGCGGGATAAAAATAGTCGCCAAACGGTATGCCGACGATAGCATAGCCCTCGAACAATTCACTCACACCGTTTACAATGACTGTGCGCACCTCATCGGAGGTGGGAATGTAATAAAAACAGCCCTCCCACAAAAAGCGGTCCTCGCTCTTTGCCATTGCCTCATCCGTCCCGATGCGGTACGGATTGACCCACGCGTGAAGTGTCAGCCCGCGCGCATGCGCCTCCTCCACGGCACACGAAAGCGGATCAAAGCCTGTCTGTACAAAAGAACGGACACAGGCGGCTTCTTCAAACAAATCGGAGGCATAATAGGCGTCGCTGTTCGCCCGCACATGCCAATAGACGGTGTTGACGCCGCGCTCTTTGCAGGTCTCCATACAGCCTGCAATCGCCGCTTTCGCCTCGGCGGCACTCCCTTTGAGCAGCGCGTTCAGCTCAAGATACGGCACCCATACCGCTTTCACCTGCTGTGCGGCAGCCGTGTCGGGCGTTGGTATCTGTGTCTGCGGTGCAGGCACAGACGGCCGACAGGCAGACAGCAGCAAAACCGTCAGCAGACACAGGCAAAGTACGCGTTTCATATTCATTCCTCTTTTCCTATTGTAATCCCGGCGGCGGCCGCGGTCAACCGCCAAGAAGCCGAATTTTTCCCGACGATGGAATGCTTTTTTATTGCTTTTCCAAAAAAGGCCGTCCCCTGATAACGGCAGGTAATTATGCAAAAATATTTTCGGCTGAACCGACTTTATGTGTTGACAATCGGATTTCAAGTGTACTAATATATATGCGTATATATATGCGTAATTTCCCGAAGAAAGACAACCGTCTGCCTGTCTTTTGCGTTTCCCTGTTTTTGAAACCGAGTAACATGTCGCCCCGGCGTCCTGCCCATCGGTCTTTTTTCGGAAGGGAGGCATCGGCTATGCCGGATGCACCGCTGTTTTTCCTTTTATATTGGGTGCTGATCAGTATAACCGCCGCCGTCACCGCCGCGTGGGATAAATTTTGTGCCGTTCATCGCCGGCGGCGCGTTCCCGAGCACACACTGCTGCTGCTCGCGGCACTCGGCGGAAGACTTTCGATGCTGCTGACCATGCTGCTTGTTCGCCATAAAACCCGCAAGGCAAAATTCATGCTCGGCCTTCCGCTGATCATCCTTGTTCATCTTTTGATACTGGGTGCCGCTTTTTACCTGTCTTTTGCAGCCTCATAGTCCGTAATATATGAGGTTAGTATATAAACCATATAAATAAAAAAGGAGTGTTTTGTATGCTGTTTGCCGTCAGTGCCTGGAGCTATCACACAACCGATCTCGACCTGTTTCAAATGGCAGATGAAGCCAAAAAAGCGGGATTTGACGCGATCGAAGTCTTGGATCTGCCGTGCGAAGAAGAAGAGGCGATTGCGTTTGCAAAGCGTTTTCGCGCGCATTGCGACGAAATCGGACTGGGCATCATTTCCGCCGCCAACTATGCGGATTTTGTCAACGGCTCCGACGGCGATCTCGATCGGGAAATCGAGCGCGTTTGCCGAAAGGTCGATGTCGCACAGGCTCTCGGTATTTCCATGATGCGTCACGACGCCGCATGGGGTGCGCCGGCGGATCAACCCGACGCCACCTTTGAGGATATGCTGCCGCGCATCATCAAGGGCTGTCGCGCCGTCACCGAATATGCGGCAGCGCGCGGTATTCGCACCATGACCGAAAATCACGGCCAGTTTGCACAGGGCGGCGACCGGATGAAGCGCCTGATTGAAGGCGTCAATCATCCGAATTACGGCATGCTGATCGATATCGGCAACTTCTTATCGGTGGACGACCCGACGGTCGAAAGCGTTCGCCGCATGATGCCGTACGCCTTCCATGTCCACTGCAAGGATATGCATGTGCTGCCCTCCACCGCCGCCGATCCCGGCGAAGGCTATTCCCGCACGCGCGGGGGCGCCTATCTGCGCGGCGCGATCGTCGGGCACGGAAATGTCAATGTAAAAGGCTGTCTGCAAGAGGTCAAAAACGCCGGTTATGACGGCGCGCTCGTACTGGAGTTTGAAGGTATGGAGGATACGATGACGGCGCTGCGCATCGGTCTGGCCAATATGAAACGCTATTGGAATGAAATTTGATTTTAAATAAATCGTTTAACTGCTACGGATTTTTTCTTTCCGTAGCAGTTTTTTGTGCAATTTAACAGTATTTTCGGGAATTTACAGACAGAATATCCATTGCTTTTTGGTTATCGGGTGTGATATGATAAATATGGCAGCAAATTGTTTTTACACTGTTACCAAAACTAAAGCAAGGAGGATTTTTATGAAAACATCTCTGAAAAAAGCTGTCAGTATGCTTTCGACTTTGGCGCTGCTGATGATGACGCTGTTCTCAGCCGTTGTCGTCCCGCAAATGGCGTCGGCAGCAGAAGCTGTCAGCTTAATGCCTACCGATCAGGCACAGATCAGCGTTCCCGAAGGATATACCGAAAACGGAACCGTTGAGCTTCTTGATGACGGATCGGTTAAAATAACCGCCGTAGCAGGCAGCACCATGAGAGCGGTGCTCTCCTCATCCGCTGTCTTTGATTCGACTGCTCTGGGCGCTCTGCGCTTGAAAGTGGAGTCGGACGGTCTGTTCAAAATGGCGACGCAATACGATGTCGGCGGAACCGATAAATGGGTCAACACCGACAGCTCGGGAAATTTCCCGCTGAGCGGAGACCGCGTGGTTGCGGGCAGCTATGACAAAACCTTTGTAGCCGCCTTCAACGGACTCGGAACCGCCTCTCTCAAGCAGGCAATCGTATTGCTGGACGGCGGAGAAAGCGGCAGCACCCTTACTCTGAGCGCTTTCGAAGCGACGGAGATCGTGCGCAATGTGGTTGACGCGCCGAGCCTGATGCCGGTGTCTGTCGACGACATCTCCGTTACGGACGGCGCCGTTGTCTCTTATGAAGACGGTCAGCTTGTCGTCGAGGCCTCCGGTGCCGGCACGGTCGAATATCCGCTGGATATTTGGTATAACATCAACACCTATCCGCACCTGTACATGAATGTCGGCTCGACGATTGCCGAAGGCTTCAATATTGCCTGGGTCACCACCGGCGTCAACCCACTTACCTCGTCCATCTCCGGCGACTGGGCGCCCGGCTGGAATAATGCCGCCTGCCCCTATCAGACCCGCAAGGTAACCTTTATCGGCTCGCCGAACTGGAACGGTAACATTCCCTCCGACGGCATCTATCATGTCGACAAGGTCACCATCACGCTGAACGGCGCCGGTGTCTTCACGCTCGACTCCATGATGATGAATACGGAAAACTACGAAACGACAGCGCCCTCCACCACGACGACGCTTCCGACCAAGACCTGGGACAGCGCCTTTAACCTCGCCCCTGCGAACGCGGATGTGTGGAGCAGCCTCGATGCAGGCGATTCTCAGGCTGTTGTTTCCGTGGAAGGCACAAGTGTGATTGTCGGAAACACCAACGGCAGTTGGCCCTCCGCCATCGCTTCCTACGACACGGCGGTTGCGGTTGCAAAGGACGATGCGGCGATCAAGTACAACTTCACCGCAAGCGGCAACACCAACATCATCCTGTTCTTCGGCAACAGCACACCCGATGTTTACAATGACAACGAATACTATACCCTCAATCCCGCCATTGCGGGAGTGCCCGCCGGCACGGATATCACCGGACACTATGAGGGCTATCTCTATCTGAGCGATCTCGACCTTCCGGACGGTGTATATGACGAAGCGGGCAATGTGAAGCTCACCGGCATCAAGATTTTTGCTGTCGGCGCTGCCTCTGACAACATCGTGACGGTCGATGAACTGGCGCTGCTGTACAACGCAGACGCCGTGCTGACCACCACGACAACCGCGGAAGAAACCACCACAACGGAGGAAGAGACCACCACAACGGTGGAAGAAACCACTACCACTGTGGAAGAGACCACTACAACAGTAGAAGAAACCACCACAACCGTGGAGGAAACCACAACAACAGTAGAAGAAACCACGACCACGCTTCCTTCCACAGAGAGCGGCGATCCGGCAACCCCCGCTCATCCCCTGTACAACCACGCGGCCAATGCGTTGCCGAATGTGGACAAGGGCGTAGATATTTTGGCGGCAGCCGGACTGCAGGACAACTATAACCACTCCGGTTGGTCTGCTTTCGGCGCATGGAACGACTCCAGCAAATACCTTGTTCCGTCTGTCGACCTCAACGAGACCCCCTATCTCTACTACTCCATCTCGCAGTCTGCAGAATCCAACTGCACCTTCGGCCTGTACGGCAACTCCCCGTGGTTTATGTTCCTTGACGGAACCAAGACAGAAACCACGCCCGTCATGACGACGCTTGCCGACGAATACGCCGCAGCAAAGCATATTTACGGCTCGCAGACCGGTTGTATCGATCTTCGCGAATATGTTGCGGAGAACTATTGGTCCTCCTATCGTATCGGTCAGATGACTCTGTACGGCGGCTCGACCGATTGTGTTATCAACTATCTCTTCTTGGGCGGCCTGCCGGAGGGTGAAACCACCACCGTCAAAGAGACCACCACAACCGCTGCGCGCGATATCATCCCCGAGCCGAGCTTGATGCCGGTATCTGTCGACGACATCTCCGATTCGGCCAACGCCGCTATCTCCTATGAAAACGGGCAGCTCGTCATCGAGACTACCGCTGCCTGCACAATCGAATATCCGCTGGATATCTGGTATGATATCAATGCGTATCCGTATGTGTACATGAATGTGGGCTCGACGATTGCTGAAGGCTTCAATATTGCCTGGATCACCACCGGTTTCAACTCGCTTACCACGTCCATCACCGGTGACTGGGCGCCCGGCTGGAACGACGGTCCCTGCTCCTATCAAACCCGTAAGCTGGGCTTTATCGGCTCGCCGAACTGGAATAAAAACATTCCCGCCGACGGCATCTATCATGTCGATAAGATCGTCATTACGCTGAACGGCGCGGGCGTCTTCACGCTCGACTCCATGATGATGAATACGGAAAACTATGAAACGACAGCGCCTTCCACCACGACGACGCTGCCCAGCAAGACCTGGGACAGCGCCTTCAACCTTGTTCCTGCGAACGCGGATGTGTGGAGCAGCGTTGATGCGAACGGCTCTCAGGCGACGGTGACGGTCAACGGATCGGCTGTCAACTTTGGTAACACCAACGGCGCGTGGCCGGCTGCCATCACTTCCTATACGCCTACGGTAGCGGTTGCGAAGGACGATGCGGCGATTAAGTACAACATCACCGCAAACGGCCAAACCAACATCTATCTCTTCTTCGGCGAAAGCACCCCCGATATGTATCAAGACAACGGATACATCTCTCTCAATTCTGCCATTGCGGGTCAAACCGGCGATATCACCGGCCACTATGAGGGGTATCTGTATCTGAGCGATCTCGCTCTCCCGGAGGGTGTCTACGACGAAGCGGGCAATGTGAAATTCACCGGCATCAAGATTTTTGCCATCGGCGCTGCCTCTGACAGTCTTGTGACGGTCGATGAGTTTACGCTGCTGTACAACGCAGACACCGTTCTGACCACCACCACTGTGGAAGAAACCACCACCACTGTGGAAGAGACAACCACCACAACCGAGGAAACCACCACAACCACGACAACCGAACCGACTCCTGCTTCCGGCGCGCTGCTGCCGCCGTCTGTTTCCGATTGGGAAGCGGATGCGGTTGTGGCTGTGAGCGAAAACAATGACGGCTACCGCTTTGTGTCCTCCGGCGCTTCGGATTGGGCAAACGCCTATTACAACAATGTTGATCTGACCGTGCCGGTCGCGGGCAACTCCATCTTCTATGATGTAAGCTCCGTCGGCAAATCGGATATCGTCTTCTACAGCGGCTCTTCTTATGTGACCCTCGGCTATCTGATGGGGAACATGAAGTATTCGATTGAGGGCAGCTATTCCGGCAGCATTCCGCTGTCCGATGTGCTGACCTATCTCGTCGGCAAATATCCCGATTCCTTCAGCGCGGATGACACAACGCTGACCTTCAGCCGCGTGCGCGCGTATCTGAATGTGGATGCCGATTTGACCGTTAACGAGCTGTATGTGGCGGCGACTCCCGAGGAGACTACCACCACTGAGGAAACCACAACCACGACCGTCGCTCCCGAACCGACAACCGGCGATCTGAACGGCGACAACGAAGTGAATATAGAAGACTCGATGCTTCTGTATCGATTCACCAGCGGCACTGTTGCTCTGAGCGGCAGCGCACTGGCAGCAGCCGATCTGAACGGCGACGGTGTTGTCAATATGGTGGATTCGCTGATGCTGTATCTGATCGCCTCCGGCAGACTCACCCTGTAATCTCTGCCTGTTTCATGATAACGGTATAGAGCTATAGGATTACACGGCCTTGAGCTTTTTCAATGCCCCGATGAGCCCCGCTCATCGGGGCATTTCCCTTTTGTTCCTCGATTCTTTTGATGCTCCTCTATACACGATCAACAGATCAAGCAAAATTTTAGACAATTTATGGTTTTTATTTATTCAAGATATTTATTTAAAATGTCGTTTTAAAAAGCAGGACTAGCTTTTTCGGCGCTATCGTTGTATACTCATACTATGTAGAAATGTTCTTTTCTATATTATTTTATTTTTAAGGAGGAACTCCACATCATGAAGAAGTCTGTTCTTAGCATTGTGCTTGCAGTTGCTATGGTGCTGACAATGGCGTTCTCCGCCATCGGCGCTCAGGCCTCTGCGGACGGCATCGGATATGATTTCCTGCAGGAAACCTATATTGCCGAAGGCCGTGACAATGTTACCATCAACAGCGACGGTTCCTGGACCGTCACCGGCAATTTTGCTCTTTCCATCGGCCTGACATACGAATTTAATGTTTACAAGTATCTGTTCCAGAACTTTACATCCGATGTAGAGTACAAGGTCACCATTCTCGACCGCGATCCCAACGGCGTTTATGAGGATCACTGGATCGGTCTGTATGACAACTGGGTCGGCCCGCAATACTTCCCCGTCGGCACCTATAAAGATGTCAACGGTGTGGACGGTATCTACAACTGGAACAAATGGGGCGACAACGGAAAAGCGACCATCACCGCTATCTATGTCGAGCTCAACGGCACCGGCACACTGACCATGAAGGAGCTCCGTCTGAGCGACAACACCGCTCCGACGACCACGCCGACCACGCTGCCGACCAAGACCTGGGACAGCTCCTTCAATCTTGTTCCGGCGGATCCGTCCGTTTGGTCCAGCATGGATGCCAGCGGCTCGCAGGCAACCGTGACGGTTGACGGCTCGGCTGTCAAATTCGGCAACACCGCCGGAAACTGGCCCTCTGCCATCACCACCTATGAGCCTGTTGTTTTGGTTTCTCAGGATGACGCGGCAATCAAATACAACTTTACTGCCAGCGGCAATACGAACATCATCCTGTTCTTCGGCACCAGCACCCCGGACAGCTACTATGATAACGAATATTATTCTCTCAACGCTGACATCGCCGATGTCAATCCGGGAACGGACATCTCCGGTCACTACGAGGGCTATCTGTATCTGAAGGATCTTGCCCTGCCCGACGGCGTATATGATGAGCTGGGCAATGTCAAGCTCACCGGTATCAAGATCTTTGCTGTCGGTGCCGCCAGCGACAATGTCGTGACCGTCGATGAACTGTCTCTGCTCTACAACGAGGGCACCATTGTCACCACTGTAGAGGAAACCACCACAACAACTGAAGAGACCACTACGACCACTGAGGAAACCACCACAACAACCGAAGAGACCACTACTACTACAGAGGAAACCACCACCACGACCGAAGAGACCACTACGACCACTGAGGAAACCACCACAACCACCCTGCCCGACCCGCAGATGGTTGGTGATCTGGACGGTGACGGCGAATTGTCCATTGCCGATTCCCAATTGCTTTATCGCTATGCAAGCGGTGTAATAACGCTCACCGATGCACAGATGATAGTTGCTGCCGATCTGAACCAAGACGGTGTTGTCAATATGATCGATTCGTTTATCCTCTATCTGCTTGTTTCCGGTCAGCTTTATGTTCCGATGTGATTTGACTCAAATACAGATTGCGTATAATCCCATAATCCATTTATAAAAAACGCTCCGATGATTTTTCATCGGAGCGTTTTTCTTTCGGCAAACTTCGTTCTTTATGTACGATATAATAAAAAGTACCGAAAGCCTATCGGCGCTTTCTATCGCCTTTCAAACAGAGGAGGGAATGTGGTGACCGTCATTTATATCGATGTGCTGCTGGCGCTCAATTTGTTCATCGATTTTTTGCTGCTGGCAGCTACCGCCCGACTGCTGCACTGTCCCTGCCGCCGTTTGCGCCTTATTTGCGGAGCGGTTGCAGGCTCCCTCTCTTCTCTTCTCATTTTATTGCCGCCGCTTTCAACCCTCCTGTCGCTCGTGTGCAAGCTCGGCTGTGCGGTCATCATGATTCGTATTACCTTCCGATGGAACGGCATGGCACTCTACATAAAACAGACACTCCTGCTGTTTTTTATTTCGGCACTGTTTGCGGGGATTTGCGCTGTATGCTGGTATACGCTGGCTCCAACCGGATTTTTTGTACAAAGCGGCATCGTGTATTATGATGTACCGCCGCTGCTGCTGACCTTGCTGACCCTGATCAGCTACGGAATTCTTTGTCTGTATGACCGTCTGACGCAAAAACGCGTCCGCGCAAACTGTGCGTATCGTTTGTCCCTGCCCACCGCATCGGGTAACCTTATTTTGCGCTGTCTTCTCGATACAGGGCTTACATTATGCGACGGATTTTCGGGTACCCCCGTCATTGTGGTATGCCGAAAAGCGGTTTTAAGTGCCTTATCCCCTGCCATGATACAAGCAACCGCCCATCCAGAGGAGCCGATCGCCGGCGTTCGCTATATTCCGTTTTCTTCGCTCGGAGGGATGGGGCTTCTCCCCGCTTTTCGTCCGCGCGCCGCTATTCTGTCGGGCAACGGAAGTCATTGTTCTCTTGACGGTGTATGGATTGCCGTGGCCGATACGCTCGGACGCGGCGAATACGAGGCGCTTATCAGCCCGGATGTGGCGGCTCTTCTTCACAAAGACCGCGCCGCCCCCTTTGCGGCTGTTCATCCGATACCTACTCATTCAGAAAGGCGGTAACTGTTTATGCTCAAAAAATGGTTTTGGCGGCTGCGCCGGTTGCTTGCAAGGTTTACTCTGAATCACGCCCACTATATCAACGGCGCCGATACACTCCCCTCTCCGTTGACGCCTGCCGAAGAGACGGCGGTTTTCTCCGCACTTGAAAAAG
>JBJEIR010000147.1:0-37371 GCA_051877215.1 Acutalibacteraceae bacterium
TTTCCGAAAACTTTATTTTGCCCATCTCACACGATGAGGTGGTGCACGGAAAAGGCTCGCTGATCAATAAAATGCCGGGCAGCTACGAGGAAAAATTCGCAGAGGCGCGCACCTTCCTCGGCTATATGATGGCGCATCCCGGCAAAAAGCTGCTGTTTATGGGCAGTGAGTTTGCACAGTTCAAGGAATGGGACTTCCAGACGGAGCTCGACTGGCTGCTGCTTGATTATGAGGCGCACCGTCAGTTCCACGCATTTACCAAAGCGCTTAACCGCTTTTATCTTGAGCATGCGGCGCTGTGGGAAAACGATTTCTCGTGGGAGGGCTTTTCCTGGATTGCACACGATGATTACACCCAGAGCATCATTGTGTTTCGGCGCATTGACCGCAAGGGAAAAGAGCTTGTGGTGCTTTGCAATTTCAATCCCGTGCAGAGGGAGAATTACCGCATCGGCGTGCCGGTCTACGGCACCTACCGCGAGGTGTTCAGCACCGATGCGGCCGCGTTCGGCGGCACGGGAATCACAAACGGGAGCAAAGACAGCGAGCTTGTGCCGATGCACGGCTTTGAGCAATCGCTTTCGCTGACGGTGCCGCCGCTTTCGGTGTTGTATATTCAACTGGAAAAGCAGAAAAAACCGCCTGTGCGCAAAAAGGCGGGTGCCAAAAAAGCGACGGCCAAAAAGAAAAAGACGGAATGAGCGTATGCGAATCTGCGGTGCACAGAAAACGGCTGCCGTGAGAAAAGCGGCGGCCATGTCAGAAAAGCCATTTACAGGAGGGATTGCAAGTTATGTTTCGTAAGCAGGAATGCGTGGCGATGCTGCTGGCGGGCGGACAGGGAAGCCGCCTGTATGCGCTGACGCGCAACATTGCAAAGCCCGCCGTGCCCTACGGCGGCAAATACCGTATTATTGACTTCCCGCTTTCCAACTGCATCAATTCCGGCATTGAAACGGTGGGTGTCCTGACACAGTATCAGCCGCTCGAGCTGAGCGATTATATCGGGGCGGGCGAGCCGTGGGATCTCGACCGAAGCGAGGCGGGGGTCCATGTGCTGCCGCCGTATCAGCGCAACAAGGGGGCGGACTGGTACAAAGGGACGGCCAACGCCATCTATCAGAATATACCGTTTATCGAGCGGTATAACCCGGAATATGTGCTGGTGCTTTCGGGCGACCATATTTATAAGATGGATTATTCGAAGATGATCGAGGCGCACAAGCAAAACAATGCGGACTGCACCATCGCGGTCATCGAGGTGGAAATGGAGGAGGCAAGCCGGTTCGGCATTCTCAACACCAACCCGGACAACTCCATCTATGAATTTGACGAGAAGCCGAAGGTGCCGAAGAGCAACCTCGCTTCGATGGGCATTTATGTGTTTAATTGGCAGAAGCTGCGCAAATATCTGAAAGAGGATGAAAACGATCCCCATTCGCAAAACGATTTCGGCAAAAATGTCCTGCCCGCCATGCTCAATGCGGGGGAGCGGATGTTTGCCTATCGCTTTGAAGGCTATTGGAAGGATGTCGGAACCATCGACAGCCTGTGGGAAGCCAATATGGATCTGCTGAATCCGAAGGTGCCGCTCGATCTGAGCGATCCCGAGTGGCGGATTTATTCCCGCAATGCGGGTCTTCCGCCCCATTACATAGCCGATACCGCCAAGGTGCAGAACAGCATGATCTCCGAGGGCGGCAATATCTACGGCGAAGTGGAATTTTCGGTGATTTTCCCCGGCGTCACGGTGGAGGAGGGTGCAAAGGTCTACGATTCCATCCTGATGCCCGGCGCGCATATTAAAAAGAATGCGAAGGTACAGTATGCCATCATCGCCGAAAATGTGGAGATCGGGGAGAATGCCGTTGTCGGAGAGCGGCCGGAGGAAATGAAAAATCTCGACGACTGGGGCGTCGCGGTGGTCGCCAACAATGTCAAAGTCTATGACGGCGCCTTTGTCAAGGCAAAGGCCATGATCGACGCCGATGTGAAAGGGGGAGACTGATCGTGAGCAACACGAATGTACTCGGACTCATTTTTCCCAATATGCATGATGAGGCGCTGCGGGATATGACCAATGTGCGCGCGATCGGCTCGGTGCCCTTCGGCGGGCGTTACCGCTTGATTGACTTTGCCATGTCGAACATGGTCAACGCGGGCGTCTCCAAGATCGGCGTGGTGACCAAGAGCAATTATCAGTCTCTTTTGGATCATCTCGGCTCGGGAAAGGCGTGGGATTTGTCCCGGAAAAATCAAGGGCTGTATATTCTGCCGCCGTTCGGCACGATGGATGAAGGCTATGCCGGCCGCGTGGCATGCCTTGCGGGGCTTGAATCGTTTTTCCGCAACTCAAAAGAGGATTATGTGATTATGTCCGACAGCCATGTCGTCGGCAACATCGATTACGGCAAGCTGGTGGATGCGCATATCGAATCGGGTGCGGATGTTACGGTGGCTTATCAAAACGGGGAGATCCCCTCTCTCGACAACACTATGGTGCTGCATACCGACCCCGCCGGCCGTATCAGCGACATTGCCATTACCGACCGCTCCAATGAAAGCGGCAAATTCGGCCTCGGTCTGTATGTGATCGCGAAGGAGCTTTTGTGGCAGTTGGTGCGCTCTGCCGTCAGCCGGAATCAGATGCATTTTGAACGGGATATTTTGCAGCGGTATGTGTCGGAGCTGCGCATTTACGGCTATGAAATCACCGAAAAGACACTGGTCATCTCGTCGCTGGCGAGCTATTTTGCCGCCAATATGGCGATGCTCGACCCGGTGACGCGCGCACAGGTGTTCCTGCCCCAGCGCCGTATTTACACAAAGGTGCGGGATTGCTGTCCCGCTATTTACGGACTGGAATCCACCGTCAGCAATTCTTTGGTGGCGGACGGCGCGATGATCGAAGGCACGGTGCGCAATTCGATTATTTTTCGGGATGTGAAGATCGGCGCGGGCGCGACCCTTGAAAATTGCATTGTGATGCAAGGGACGATTGTGCTGGGCGGATCGAAGCTCGATAGTGTGATTATGGATAAGGATGTGCTGATCAAGGACCGACGCACATTGCAGGGCTTTGAAAGTTATCCCGTGTTTATCGGCAAGGGCTCGGTCGTATAACGGCCGCCCGGCGTTTTGCCGCGGCCTGCCGTCTTTGCGGCGGGTATGTCGGTGAGACCGGGATATGTTTCGGGATATGTTTTACGAGGAAAAGGAGAGAAAACCCATGAAGGTATTGTATGCCGCCAGTGAGGCAGTGCCGTTCGCAGCGTCCGGAGGACTTGCGGATGTGGCCGGGTCGCTTCCCAAGGCTATGCGTGCGCGGCTGATCGGCTGCCGTGTGGTCATGCCGCTTTACGACTGCGTACCGCAGGAGCTGCGGGACAATATGAAGTTTTTGGTCAGCCTGTCCGTGCCTGTCGCATGGCGCCGCCAATACTGCGGCGTGTTTGAAGCAAAGGTCGGCGGCGTGATCTATTATCTTCTTGACAATCAGTACTATTTTAAAAGACAAGGCCTGTACGGTCACTACGACGATGCGGAACGGTTTGCGTTTTTCTCCCGTGCCGTGCTGGAAATGCTGAAATTTATTGATTTTAAGCCGGACATTCTTCATGCGAATGATTGGCAGACGGCGCTGGTTCCGATCTACTACAATCTCTTCTATGCCAATCAGCCGGGGTTTGGAGATATTAAAACGGTCTTTACCATTCACAACATACAGTATCAGGGAAAATACGGCATGGAGATCCTCGAGGATGTGTTCGGCCTGCCGAAGTGGGCGTCTTCCATCGTGGAGCAGGACGGCTGTATCAACCTGATGAAGGGCGCTGTTGAGTCGGCTCATCGGGTCAGCACGGTCAGCCCGACCTATGCAAAGGAGATCCTCGACCCGTGGTATTCGCACGGCTTGGACAGCATTCTGCGCGCACGGCAGTGGAAGCTGTCGGGCATTCTCAACGGCATTGATACGGTCAGCTATGACCCCGCGACCGATCCCCGTGTATTCGCCAATTATGATGCGGAGCATATGGAGGGCAAGGCGGAAAACAAGCGTGCATTGCAGGAGCGGCTTTGCCTGCCGCTTGAGCCGGATGTGCCGATGATCGCCATGGTGACACGCCTCGTTTCCCACAAGGGACTCGATCTGGTGCAGTATGTGATGAACCGTCTGCTTCAGGAGCGGGTGCAGATGGTCGTGCTCGGCTCGGGAGACTGGGTATACGAGAACTTCTTCCGGGATATGCAAAGCCGTTATCCCGATAAATTCTGTTATTGCAGCGGCTTCGTTCCGGAGCTGGCACGCAAGATTTACGCGGGAGCGGATATTTTCCTGATGCCCTCCAAGAGCGAGCCGTGCGGCCTGTCTCAGATGGTGGCGTGCCGCTACGGCACATTGCCGGTGGTGCGTGAAACGGGCGGGCTGAAGGACAGCATCCGTGACTGCGGAGACGGAGAAGGATACGGATTTACCTTCTGCACATATAACGCCGACGATATGTACGGTGCCATTTCCCGTGCGCTCGGCGCATATGCCAATAAGACCGATTGGCCGATCCTTGTCAAACGGGCGATGCAGGTCGATTTCAGTTGGGGGCGTTCCGCCAACGAATATATTCGTCTGTATCGGACGCTGCTTAAAGGAAACGGCTGATCGGACAGAAAATACGTTTGTCGGTGCCGTTTTTATAAACCGCGGCGGGATCGTCGGACGGCAGAAAAACGGCCTTAAAAACCTCGAAAAAGCGTAATCCGTAAAGACAAAAAGCGGTTTTTCCGCTTTTTGACGATGTACCCTGACAAGCAAAGACAGGCGGGAACAAACAGGGGGCAAAGCTCCCGTGTGTTCCCGCCGCTTTTTATGCGCGGGCTGAGACAGGCGCTTTTTATATAAAAAATCATGTAAATTTATAAACTGGCCATAAAATGTTTCAAAATGCGTCAATACCCGTCACATAGTTTTCACAAAGCGGGGGTATAGTGGATACAGAAAAAACGGACGGAATCATCGAAGAAAAGGGGGGTCAGGATGGCAAAGGGACTGACTTTTGAACGCACGGAAAAAAAGTATGTGATCAGCGACGCACAGTATCGCTTGCTGAAAACAGTGCTTGATCGGCATATGACCGAGGATGTGTACGGCTGTTACACCATTTGCAATATCTATTATGACACCCCGAACAATGATTTGATTCGGCGTTCCATTGAAAAACCGCTCTACAAAGAAAAGCTGCGTCTGCGCACATACGGCGTGGCGACGGATGACAGCAATTCCTTTTTGGAGATCAAAAAGAAATACAAGGGTGTGGTGTTTAAGCGGCGCATTTCCCTGCCGCTGCACGAGGCAATGGCGTATTTGGAGCACGGACAAATCCCCCCAAAAACAGGGCAGATCTTTTCGGAGATCGACTATTTGATTCATTATTACCATGTGGTACCAAAGCTGTACCTTGCGTATGACCGCATTGCCCTGACGGGCAGAAATGAGGAAAGCGGGCTGCGCATCACCTTCGACACCCATATTCGCAGCCGCACCGACAGACTGGATCTGCGGGAGCGGGATGACGGAGAGCCGCTGCTGCCGGACGGCGAATGGGTGATGGAAATCAAGGTGCCGGGCGCCATGCCGCTTTGGCTGACAGCGCTCTTGACAGAGCAAAAAATCTATCCGTCATCATTTTCAAAGTACGGAAAAGCGTATACAACACTGCATACACAACAGAAAAAGGAGCCGGAATCATGTTTACAAGTATTTTCAACACAGCCGCTGCCGCAACAAGCCTTTCCGTTGAGCAAATGATGCTGTGTACGGGCACCTCCATCGGCCTCGGCTTGCTCATTGCGCTTGCCTATTGGTTCGGTGGGCGCCCTTCAAAGCCTCTTGCCGTGTCCCTTTTGGTGCTGCCCGCGATTGTGCAGACGGTCATCATCATGGTCAACGGCAATGTCGGCGCAGGCGTCGCCGTGATGGGCGCGTTCAGCCTGGTGCGTTTTCGCTCCGCGCCCGGAAGTGCGCGGGAGATCTGCTTTATTTTTCTGGCAATGGCGGTCGGTCTTGCGACGGGCATGGGCTATCTCGGCTTTGCGGCGCTCATCGCCGTGGTGATTGCACTGGTGCTCTTTCTTGTCGGCAAGCTGCCGATCAAGGAGGGCAGCCGCAAGGAAAAATTGCTTCGGGTGGTCATGCCGGAGGACCTCGATTATACCGGTGTGTTTGACGATATTTTCAAAAAGTATACCGTTTCTGCCGAACTTGACCGCGTCAAAACGACCAATCTCGGCAGTATGTTTGAAGCGAGCTATATCATTGTTTTAAAGGATCCGTCGCAGGAAAAAGCGATGATTGATGAGCTTCGCTGCCGCAACGGCAACCTCACCATTTCCTGTGCCCGCTATATGCCGCCCAGCGACCAGCTTTGAAAACGAGGCTTATAGGCAATATCTTGCTGCGGATGATTTTGCGGATGATTTACTAAGAAAGAGAGGACAATCGCTATGAACAGACGGCTTGGTTTCTTATCGGCGGTTTGCCTGGCGCTGTGCTGCTTTTTGACCGCATGCGGTCAGGCAGAGCCGTCCGCCTCTTCTTTGCCGACGACGGGAACCGGCGAAACGGTACAAACAACGGGAAACGGTACGGGTCAAACGCCTGCCGATCCTTCTTTTGACGAATATGACCGAAACGGTGCCCCGGATGTGAGCGCGGCGACCACGCTTTCGTTTTCCGGCACAGATGTCTCGATCGACGGCGGCGGCGCGTCCGTTTCGGATACGACCGTCACGATCGATGAAGCGGGCGTATATGTGCTGTCCGGCACCTTTTCCAACGGACAGATTCTCGTTTGCACCGAGGACAGCGGAATCGTGTGGCTGGTGCTCGACGGCGTCAATCTGCACTGCAGCAATTCTTCGCCGATTTATATTAAAAAAGCGGAACGCGCGATCGTGACGCTTCTCGGCGATTCGCAGAATACGCTCAGCGACGGAAACAGCTATGTGTTTGACGATGCGGAAAAAGAGGAGCCGAATGCGACCCTTTTTTGCAAATCGGATCTGACCGTCAACGGCAGCGGCTCGCTGGTCGTCGAGGCGGCTTTTAACAATGGGATTTCCTCCAAAGACGGCTTGAAGATCGCCGGCGGAAATATGCAGGTGACAAGCGCCGACGATGCGGTGATGGGACGCGATTTTGTGGCGATTGCCGACGGGACGATGACCTTGAATGCGACCGGCGACGGGATTAAGAGCACGAATGATACCGACGGCTCCGTCGGCTTTGTGCGTGTCAGCGGCGGCAATCTCACCGTTTCGGCCGGGACAGACGGTATTCAGGCCAAAAGCAGCCTGACCGTATCGGGCGGCACACTGCATATCACAACGGCCGGCGGCAGCGCCAATGCCCCCGCCAAAAACAGCGGTTGGGGACAATGGGGCATGAGCACGGATTCCGAGGATTACGGCAGTGCAAAGGGACTCAAATGCGCGGATGCCGTTGAAATCACGGGAGGAGAGATCACGGTGGATTCGGCCGACGATGCCGTTCACGCCAACGGCAGTGTTACCGTCAGCGGCGGCACGCTTTCGCTTTCCTCCGGAGACGACGGCATCCATGCGGACACCGCTCTGACCGTATCGGGCGGTGTGATCGACATTCAGAAAAGCTATGAGGGACTGGAATCAACCACCGTAGCGATCGGCGGCGGCGAGATCTCGGTTGTCGCGTCCGACGACGGCATCAACTGCGCCGGCGGCAGCGACGGTTCATCCCTGGGTCGCCCGGGCGCCAACGGCTTTGGCGGCGGTGACGGCAAATTGAGCATAAGCGGCGGCACGCTGCGCGTAAACGCCGAAGGGGACGGTCTCGATGCCAACGGCAGCATGGAAATGACGGGCGGCTCGGTCGTGGTTTTCGGCCCGAGCAACAGCGGCAACGACGCGTTTGACTATGACAGCAGCTTTTCCGTCAGCGGCGGCACGCTCATCGCCGTCAGCAACGGCGGCATGGCACAGACCCCGACCGATCAGCAGCAAAACGCCGTTGTTTGGAACGGCGCGTCGGTTGCGGCAGGGGACGAGATCACCCTGTGTGACGACAGCGGAACGGTGCTTGCCCGTGTACAGGCGGTGCGCGCAGGTAAGTGGCTCTATATCAGTACGCCGGAGATACGGCAAGGCACCTCTTATACCGTCTCGGCGGGGAGCAGCAGCGAAACCGTGACCGCGCAAAGCGGCCTGACCTCCATCGGCACACTGTCGGGCGGCATGGGCGGTATGGGCGGACCCGGCGGTATGGGCGGCATGGGCGGCGGACCCGGCGGCAGAGGGTTTTGACACGTCCGACAACGGGTCGGGATGCGATATACACATATCCTTACCATTACGCACAAAACAAGGGGAACGCTGTCGGTTGACGGCGTTCCCCTCGTTTGATGTTGTCGTATAGGAGCTTTTGTATGCGACCTTTGGCATACCGTTTTGTGCAGGCGATGTTTGCTGTGTTTATCACACACGGGTGATGAACGGATGGGCTTTTGTTACCCGGCGGTTTCTTTCATTTTTTGATAACCCCGCTCGGCGTCGGCGGCGATCTGTGCTGCCTCGGCTTTTGAACAGGTGTGAAGAAGGCGCTTTGTCGGCAATCCCCATATATCAAAGATACGGGGGCCGATCCACTGCGCATAGCCGCAGCTTTCAAAGCAGCCTTTTAAAACGGACAGCGCCGCCTTGTCCGGCTTCATAAACAGAATCTTCATCGGGCGGCGGATCAGGGCAAAAAGCCATTTCGGATAATGTGCGGTGATGTTGGTAAACGAGATGCCGGGATGGCACACGGAAAGCGAAACCGCCGTTTCCGAGCGAAACAGCGCATACATCGAAAACATCAGGCGGCGCTTGGCGTTGCCGTAGACAAGAGCGGCGCGTTTGCGGGAGGAAAAATCGAGGTCGTCGGGATCGGTTTCGGAATAGCGGTGGGCGATGCTTCCGACCACGATCACCCGGGCGCCGCGCGCGCGAAGATGGTCAAGCAGCTCTCTCGTCATATAATAAGGAGCCGCACAGTCGATTTGAAACACGTTGTCAAATCCCGCGTCGGTTTTCGTCCGCGGGATGCTGTATGCGCCCGCATTGTGGATGAGAATATCGACAGGAAGGGTCTTGAGCGCCTCACACGCCGCTTTGACCGAGGCGGTGCTTTCCAGCTCGAGTGAGATCAGCGTGATCTGTATGCGGGGGTAATCCTTGCGTAAAGCGCTGCGAAGCGCCTCGGCCTTGCCGCGGTTTCTGTCGAGCAGGACGAGCGACGCGCCGAGAGACGCAAGATGACGACAAAGCGCCGTGCCGATACCGCCTGTCGAGCCGGTGATCGCCACGGTTTTGTCGGTAAGCGACTGCGTATGCTGTTGTATCCATTTCGTCATATTCATGTCCGTTATTATAAAGGCTTTTTTTCTTCCTGTCAATGCTTTGTCGCCCCTTGCGCGCGGCGCGTATAAAGGCGCGTATAAAAGAGGACGCATACTTTAAGAAGCGGGGGTGTTTCGGCTTTCAAAACCGTCTCGCCAAAAAAACTCTTGACAGAGGGGAGAGCGCGTGCTATACTCTTTCAGGAAAACAAAGAAAAGCGCTCGCCCGCTTTCACCTGCGGATTCCGTTCCCAGCAGGTCGATATTGCCGTTTCCGCTTTGCCGAAGAAGGGACGCGGGAACATCTTGTGCAGTGACGCGGGCCGAAAACGGTTCGTGTTTTTTATTTTCTGCGGCGGATGCAACATGGGCATCGCCGCGGCGATTGAGCATGATGGAGGTGTATTTTTATCGCCACGAAAGAAACGCAGATCAACGAGCAGATCCGTGACAACGAGGTGCGTGTGATCGGCAGCGACGGGGCTCAGCTCGGCGTGATGTCGGCGCGTGATGCGCAAAATCTTGCGGACGAACAGGAGCTCGATTTGGTCAAAATTGCACCGAATGCCGTTCCGCCCGTCTGCCGTATCATGGACTACGGCAAATACCGCTTTGAGCAGGCCAAGCGTGAGAAAGAGGCCCGCAAAAACCAGCGTGTGGTGGAGATCAAAGAGGTGCGGCTCGGTCTGAACATCGATGTTGCCGATTTCCAGACCAAGGTACGCCATGCCATTCGTTTTATTGAAGGCGGCGATAAGGTGAAGGTCTCTATCCGTTTCCGCGGCCGCGAAATGGGACACCCCGAGATCGGACGGGAGACGATGGATCGCTTTGCGGAAGCGGTCAAGGACTATGCGGTCATCGAAAAGCCCGCCAAAATGGAGGGGCGTCACATGTTGATGTTTCTTGCCCCCAAGCCTGCCAAATAACCGACAATTTTCGTCGTGAAACTTTGGATCGTTGATATTTCATAAGGAGGAATACAGTATGCCGAAGATCAAAACGCACAGCGGTGCCAAAAAACGCTTTAAGCTCAGCAAGAGCGGCAAGGTGCTGCGCGGACACGCGTACAAATCGCACATCCTGAATAAAAAGACCACCAAGCGCAAGAGGAATCTCCGCAAGGTGACCGTGGCGGACAAGACCAATGTCGCCCAGGTCAAGCGTCTGATCCCCTATAAATAATCGCAGGAAACGGAGGTAATCAATCATGGCTCGTGTAAAAGGCGCTCTCGCAACGCGCAAAAGAAGAAAAAAGATTTTAAAGCTCGCCAAAGGCTATTACGGCGCAAAGTCCAAGCTGTTTAAGACCGCAAAAGAAGCGGTTATGAAATCCGGGCAATATGCCTATATCGGCCGCCGTCAGAAAAAGCGCGATTTCCGTCGCTTGTGGATCACCCGTATCTCCGCTGCCGCGAAGATGAACGGTATGAACTATTCTACTTTCATGAACGGCTTGAAAAAAGCCGGTGTGACGCTCAACCGCAAGATGCTGGCTGAGCTGGCCGTCTCCGATGCGCAGGCGTTTGCGGCGCTTGTCGAGAAGGCAAAGGCTGCCTTATAAAACAGCGACAACTGCGTCCGCCGATTTTCGGCGGGCGCTTGTTTGCTTTTGTAAAGAGCAAAAAAAGCGGGGTTTTTCCCGCATTTTTCCGAAAAATATCGTCGGTTTCGCAGAAACGATCTGCCGAGCGACCCGACGGCTTTTGCTTCGCTGTCATCGCTTTTGAGAAAAGGAGGAAGCGCGCGTGGAAATCACCTCTCGGGACAATCCGCTTGTCAAGGAGCTGCGGCAGCTGCTTTCAAGCAGCCGAATGCGCCGAAAAAGCGGCCGATTTGTGATCGAAGGCGCGCGCTTGTGCGAGGATGCCGCGCGGTCGGGCGTGCGTATAACCGCGGCGCTTTCGACCGAGGAGGCGCGCAGCCGCTATGCGGCGCAATGGGAGACGGTCAGGACGGCCGCCCGCGCCGTTTACGGCTTATCCTGCGCGCTGATGGAGCAGCTTTCGGACACCGGCTCTCCGCAGGGAATCCTTTGCCTGTGTGAAACACCGCAGGAGGTGCCGCTTTGCGTGAAGGCGAACGGCGTCTATCTTGCCCTTGAAAACCTGCAGGATCCCGGCAACCTCGGAACGGTCATCCGCACGGCGGAAGCGCTCGGCGCGGACGGCTTGCTGCTTTCGCGCGACTGCTGCGATTTATACAGCCCGAAGGTGCTGCGCGCTTCTATGGGCGGCGTTTTTCGCATGCCGTTTGAGGTGTGCGACGAGCTGCCAAAGCGCCTTATGAAGCTCGGAGAGCTGCTGCCCACTCTCGCGTGCGTGGTGGACGGCGACGCACTGCCCGTGACACACGCGCCGAGAAACGGCGCCGTGGCGGTGATCGGCAACGAGGGAAACGGCCTGAGCGAACAGACGGCCGCCGCCTGTACGGCGCGCATCACCGTTCCGATGGCCGGCCGCGCCGAATCGCTCAACGCTTCGATGGCGGCGGGAATCGTCCTTTGGGAGCTATGCCGACAGCGCGGGGCGGAGGGGTGACCGATGGATACGCGCGTTTACTGGCTTTGGTTACAGGAAGCGCTCGGCGTCGGAGCACCGCAGAGCGATTCGATTTTAAAAATGTTCCCGACGGCGCAGGCGGTCTATGAGGCGAAGCAGCTCCCCGATTTTCCGGAACTCAGCGACAGACAGCGGGCTGCCCTTCAGAACCACGACCTTTCTGCTGCGAAAGAGCGTCTGCGGCGCGTATTATCCATGGGCGCGTGGCTGCTCACCCCCGATGATGTGGATTTTCCGGCGCTGCTGCGCGGCATTTATGCGCCGCCGACGGTATTGTACGGAAAAGGGACCTGCTTTCGCGTCGATCGCCTTCCCGCGGTGGCGGTGGTCGGTACGCGAAGGGCGACGCCAAACGGGACGCTTGTCACCCGTCGGTTGGCCGCCGGCTTGGCGGCGGGCGGAGCGGTCGTTGTCAGCGGCGGTGCGCCGGGACTCGACTGTGAGGCGCTGACAGCTGCTATGGATGCGGGCGGGGCGTGCATTTCTTTTCAGGCCTGCGGCCTTGATGTCGATTATCCGCTTGCCACGGCGGCTGTACGGGACAGGCTGATTCGTGAGGGCGGCATGCTGCTCAGTGAATTTCCGCCCGGCGTGACCGTTCGCCGCCATCACTTTTCTATCCGAAACCGCTTAATCAGCGGGATTTCTCTCGGGGTCTGCGTGCCGCAGGCACCGCGTAAAAGCGGCGCGCTGATCACGGCCCGCTTCGCACGGGAGCAGGGGCATGATGTGTTTGCGGCGCCCGGTGCGGTGGGAGATCCCCTGTGTGAGGGGACAAATGAGCTGCTCAAAGACGGCGCACGGCTTGTGACCTGTGCGTGTGATATTCTGATGGACTATTTTGACCGTTTCCCTTTGGCAATCGACATTGCTGCCGCCGCCGAGGCGGAGCGGCAGGTGACCGATGCAGACAAAAAGCAGCGGTCAAACCGGCAGGAGCCGCCCTCTGCTCCCGCAAAAGCACCGTCGGCTTTGACCGTCGGCGCAAAACAGACGGCGAAAACGCCAAAAGAACCGCCGCCGACCGTTGTTCCCTGTCCGAAGGAAGCCAACGAGGATGCCAAACGAATTTACGCGGCGCTGTCAAACGAGCCGCTTTCCGCAGTGGAGCTTGCGGGGATGACCGGCCTGCCGCTTGTGCAGACCCTGTGTGCGCTGACGGCGCTGGAGCTTTGCGGCGCGGCGGTTTGCACGGCGGGACAGCGCTATGCCCTGCGATGCCGCGGCGAATCCGTTTGAGACGGCTTTTTATGCCTGCTTTTATAACTCCCTATTCTTGAATAAGAGAGGAACGGACCTATGTCAACACTGATTATTGTGGAGTCACCGACCAAGGTGAAAACCATTCAAAAATATTTGGGTGACGGCTATCGCGTGATGGCCTCCACGGGACATATCCGCGACCTGCCGAAAACGCTTCTCGGAGTGGACATCGAGCACGGCTTTAAGCCGCGTTATGTGGATATTCCCGGCAAATCCGCGCTGATACGCCAGCTGCGTGCCGCCGCTGCCGAGAGCGACCGCGTGCTGCTGGCAACCGACCCCGACCGCGAGGGAGAAGCAATCTCGTGGCATTTGGCGCAGATCCTCGGCATTGACCCGAAGGAGAAAAACCGTGTGGAATTCAATGAGATCACCAAAACGGGGGTATCTCAGGGCTTGCAAAATCCGCATTCGATTGATATGAACTTAGTCAATGCCCAGCAGGCGCGCCGGATTCTCGACCGTATCGTCGGGTATAAACTGAGCCCGTTTTTGTGGAAAAAAATCCGAAAAGGGCTTTCCGCCGGCCGTGTGCAGTCGGCGGCGGTGCGCATCGTCGTCGACCGCGAGGAGGAGATCCGCGCGTTTGTCAGCGAGGAGTATTGGACGGTGGATGCGCTGCTGTCCGTGACGCCCAAGGGTAAAAAATTCCCCGCAAAGCTGTATGCGGACCGAAACGGAAAGCTGGAGGTTCATTCAGCGGAGCAGTCGGACGCTATCGTGTCGGCTTTGCAAAATGCCGCCTTTACGGTAAAAAAAGTCAAGCGCGGCACCCGTCGGCTGCAGCCGGCGCCCCCGTTTATCACCTCGACTCTTCAGCAGGAGGCAAACCGCCGGCTCGGCTTTGCCGCCAGGCGCACGATGCAGGCGGCACAGGAGCTGTATGAAGGCGTGGAGATTGAGGGGATCGGCGCGATGGGTCTGATCACCTATATGCGTACCGATTCGCTGCGCATCTCGGAAGAGGCGCGTGCGGCCGGAAACGAATATATCAAGGAAACCTACGGCGCGCAGTATCTGCCCGAAAAGCCGCGCTATTTTAAGACAAAAAACAATGCGCAGGACGCGCACGAGGCCATTCGCCCGTCGATGCCCTCGCTTTCGCCGGACAGGGTCAAATCGTCGCTTTCCGGCGATCAATATAAGCTCTATAAGCTCATTTGGGAGCGGTTTATCGCGAGCTTGATGGCAAACTGCGTGCAGGACACCTGCCAGGCGGATATCGAAGCGGCGGGCTATCTTTTTCGGGCGTCCGGCTATACGGTGCGCTTCGACGGCTACACGGTGCTGTATACCGAGGCGAAGGATGAAAACGACGAAGCGGGCGGCGCGCTGCCGCTCTTTAAGGAGGGCGATGTGCTGACGCTGCGTGAGCTGGCGGGAAATCAGCATTTTACCCAGCCGCCCGCCCGTTATACCGAGGCGACGCTCATCAAGGCGTTTGAGGAAAAGGGGATCGGCCGTCCTTCCACCTACGCCCCGACCATCAGTACCATCCTCTCTCACGAATATATCGAACGGGAGGGCAAATCGCTCAAACCGACCGCGCTCGGCGAGGTGACCACCCGTCTGATGAAGGAACAGTTTCCGCAGATTGTCGATGTGAAGTTTACCGAGCAGATGGAGCGGGGACTGGACGATGTGGAAAACGGCAAAATCGACTGGGTGGAGGAGCTGGATTCTTTCTATAAGGGCTTCGCCAAAACGCTGGAAAAAGCGGAGGCCTCTCTTTCGGGTGAGCGCATCAAGGTGCCCGAGGTGGAAAGCGATGTGGTTTGTGAAAACTGCGGGCGCAAGATGGTCGTGAAATCGGGGCGCTACGGCAAATTCCTCGCCTGCCCCGGCTATCCGGATTGCAAAAATACCAAGCAGCTGGTAGAGACGACAAAAGGCATCTGTCCGAAATGCGGCGGGATGATCATTGCGAAAAAAAGCCGCAGCAATCGGAAATTCTTCGGCTGCTCCAATTATCCGAACTGTGATTTTGTCACCTGGAATGAGCCGGTCGGAAAGGTCTGCCCCAAGTGCGGCAAAACCATGTTCCGCAAAAAAGGCAAAAACGGCGGCGTATTTTGCGCCACGGAAGGCTGCGGCTATCGGGAGGATAACGCATGAGCAGCGCAGACAAGCGTGCCGTTGTCGTCGGCGGCGGGCTGGCGGGCTGTGAGGCCGCGTTTGCGCTGGCAAACGCGGGCATTGCGGTGACCCTTTATGAGATGAAGCCGCTGCGCTTTTCGCCCGCCCACAAAAGCCCGCTTTTGGCGGAGCTTGTGTGCTCCAATTCGCTCAAGGCGCGCCGTATCGGCAGCGCTGCCGGGCTGCTCAAGGAGGAAATGCGCCGCATGGGCTCTTTGTGTGTGTCGGCGGCGGACGGCTGTGCCGTTGCCGCGGGCGGCGCGCTGGCGGTGGACAGAGATCGCTTTGCAGAGGCCGTGACACGGGCGATAGAGTCTCATCCGCACATCACGCTTACGCGTCGGGAATGCACCGATATTCCCGACGGCGACGCGGTGGTGATCGCCTCGGGCCCGCTGACAAGCGACGCGCTGGCGCAAAAGCTGACGGCGCTGTGCGGCGAGGGCTTGCATTTTTATGACGCCGCGGCGCCCATTATCACCTCGGAAAGCGTGGATATGCGCCATGCGTTTTACGCGTCGCGTTACGGGCGCGAGGAGGGCGGCGAGGACAGCGGAGAGTCGCAGGGCGATTATCTGAACTGTCCGATGAACAAAGAGGAGTACGAGGCGTTTTGGGAGGCGCTGGTCAGCGCACAGCGCGCGCCGCTTCACGATTTTGACTGCCCCGAAGGCGGCGGGGAGAGTGCACAGCCGACGGTTTATGAGGGCTGTATGCCGATCGAGGTGCTCGCCTCCCGCGGAAAGGACGCGATTCGCTACGGACCGATGAAGCCGGTGGGACTTCGCGACCCGCGCACGGGACACCGCCCATGGGCGGTTTTGCAGCTTCGCTCGGAAAACCGCGAGGGCAGCCTGCGCAATTTGGTCGGCTTTCAGACCAACCTGCGCTTTTCGGAGCAAAAGCGGGTGTTCGGGATGATCCCCGCCCTTCAAAATGCCGAGTATGTACGCTACGGCGTGATGCACCGCAACACCTTTCTTCATTCGCCGCATTTTCTGACCCCGTGCTTTGGCTTCCAAAAAGACAGGCGCTTGTTCTTTGCGGGGCAGATGACCGGCGTCGAAGGGTATATGGAATCGGCGGCATCGGGAATACTGGCGGGGCTGAATGCCGCCGCACAGCTGAAGGGCCTGCCTTCGCTTACGCTTCCCGCCGATACGATGTGCGGCGCACTTGCGCAGTATGTCAGCGGGTATACGGGAAAGAATTTTCAGCCGATGGGCGCCAATTTCGGGATATTGCCGCCGCTTGAGACGCCCGTTCGGGACAAACGACTGCGGTATGAGGCGCTGGCGCAAAGAGGGCTGGCGTCCTTGGAGAACACCTTGCTTGCTCATCCGCTTTTTACAGAAAGAAGGAATGGATAAATGCGTATTATTGTGGACGCCTTCGGCGGCGACAATGCCCCGCTGGAGATTGTGAAGGGTGCGGCACAGGCCGTTTGCGAATACGGCGTTGACATCACGCTTACGGGGAAAGAAGAGACGATTCGCCGCGTCGCGGCGGAAAACGGCGTCTCCCTCGACGGCATGGATATTCTCGACTGCGATGATGTCATCACAATGGAGGATCATCCCGGCAGTATTTTGAAAGAGCATAAAAACAGCTCGATGGCGGTCGGACTGCGCGCGCTGGCACAAGGAGAAGGCGATGCGTTTGTCTCGGCGGGAAGCACGGGCGCTTTGGTCATGGGCGGCACCTTTCTCGTCAAACGCATCAAAGGGGTGTCCCGTGCGGCGCTGGCGGCGCTTTTGCCGTCGGATAAAGGTCCTGTCATGCTGATTGATTCGGGCGCAAATGTCGAATGCCGCCCCGAAATGCTGCTGCGTTTCGGACAGATGGGCAGCCTTTATATGAGCGAGGTCATGGGCGGCGGACGGCAGGTCAGCGTCGGTCTGCTCAATGTCGGAACGGAGGAAACCAAAGGCGGTGAGCTGCAGCAGCAGGCGTATGCGCTGCTGAAAAACAGCGGTCTGCATTTCATCGGCAACATCGAGGCGCGCCAGGTGCCGTTCGGTGAGGCCGATGTGGTGGTGGCGGACGGCCTTTCCGGCAATGTTCTGCTCAAGACGATGGAGGGCACGGCGGATCTGATTCTGCAAAATGTCAAGGACATCTTCTATGCCAATTTGAAAACCAAGCTTGCAGGCGCGCTGGTCAAATCGCGCATCAATGGGTTTAAGAAAAAAATGTCCACCTCCGAGTACGGCGGCGCGCCGCTGCTCGGCGTTACAAAGCCCGTGATCAAAACGCACGGAAATGCCAAAGCGTCGGGCGTAAAAAATGCCATACGGGTGGCGGCGGATTTTGCGCGGGCGCAGGTGATTGAAAAGATTTCGGACGCCGTCAAAGAAGGTGCCGCTGTAACCCCCGATGAGTGATCGTCGTTATGGCCGCGCCGCGCGATGTGCGGTCTGCGGGAAAGCGGCTGCGAAGGGAGAAGACAAGGCATGACGGTACTGGAAACGGTGAGGGCGTTTTTCTGTGAGCGCTGCGGCTGTGAAGCGGAGGATGTGGAACTGGCGGCGTCTCTTGACGAGCTGAATATCGCTGACTTTGAGCGGGAGGCACTGGCCTTTTTGCTGGAGGAAGCGTATGGAGTGTATATTCCGGCACAGGAGCTGGCGTCGTTTGAGACGGTGGAGGATCTGGTCGGATATGTGGAGGATCGGTTGTGATGGATTGTCGGGACTTGATGGATAAAATGGGCTATCGCTTTCAAAACGAAGCGCTGCTCAGAGAAGCGCTGACACATTCCTCCTATGCCAACGAGGGACGGCAGCACCGGCAGAGCAACGAGCGTCTGGAGTTTTTGGGCGATTCGGTGCTCGGCATGATCGCCGCCACCTATCTGTTTGAGCATGACAAGGGGCAGGAGGGAGAGCTGACCAAGCTGCGCGCGTCTATCGTGTGCGAGCAGGCGCTGGCGTCCTATTCGCGTATGCTGTCGCTGGGGAACTATCTGCTGCTCGGCCACGGCGAGCGCATGAACGGCGGGGCGGAGCGCCCGTCGATTTTGGCGGACGCGTTTGAGGCGGTTTTGGCGGCGGTTTATCTCGACGGCGGCATGGAGGCGGCGCGGGCGTTTGTGCTTCCCTATCTGACGGCGGAGATTGCCGCGCAGCGCCGCCGCCATTTTAAGGATTATAAGACGCAGCTTCAGGAGATCGTGCAGCAGACGCCCGAGGAAAAGCTGTGCTATGTGCTGGTCGGCGAGAGCGGGCCGGATCACAGCAAGCGCTTCACGGTGGAGGTGCATCTCAACAGCAATGTGATCGGCAAAGGAACGGGAAAAAGCAAAAAGGAAGCGGAGCAATTGGCGGCGCGGGAAGCGCTTTCTCTGATGGGATATGATGATTGAGCGAAAAAAGGGCGTCGGGGCGCCGAAACGGTGCGCCAATGTGGCGCTGTTCGTGCCGCATGCGGGCTGCCCGCACAACTGCTGCTTTTGCGACCAGCACACCATTGCCGGACAGACGCGTTTGCCGAGCGCTGCGGAGGTGACGGCGGCGTGTAACCGCGCTTTGGAGACGCTGCCCGCCGACCGAACGGCACAAATCGCCTTTTTCGGCGGCAGCTTTACGGCGATTGACCGCGGGGATATGCTGTCACTGCTTTGCGCGGCGCAGCCGTTTTTGCAGACGGGTCGTTTTGACGGCATCCGCGTTTCCACCCGCCCCGATGCGGTGGATGATGAAATCTTATCCGTGTTGGCGGCTTACGGGGTAAAAGCGGTGGAGCTCGGTGCGCAGAGCATGGATGACCGTGTATTGGCGGCGTGCGGACGCGGCCATACGAGCGAGGACACCCGCCGCGCCGCAGAGCGGATTCATGCACACGGTCTGTCGCTCGGACTGCAAATGATGACGGGGCTGCCGGGCGACACCGACGAGGGCGCGCGGCGTACCGCGAAAGCGCTTGCGGCGCTTTCGCCCGACACGGTGCGCGTGTATCCGACGGTGGTGCTGCGCGGCACACCGCTTGCAAAGCTGTGGGAAGCGGGGCGCTACCGCGCGGCGACGCTCGAACAGAGCGTGGCGCTGTGCGCGCAGCTGTTGGTCTTTTTTGAGCGGGAATGCGGTATTCCCGTTATCCGTATGGGACTGCATGACGGGCAGAGCCTGAAAGCGGAGGTTTTGGCGGGAGCGTATCATCCCGCATTTCGGGAGCTTTGCGAGGGACAGGTGTATGTGAGCACCGCGCTTTCGGTGTTGACACGCGCGTATCCGCACGCAGCAGACGATGCGCCCGTATCCGTTTGGCTGGCCGTTCATCCGCGTGCCGTCTCCAAAATGATCGGGCAGAACAGGCGCAACCTGTTCACACTGCGTTCTCACGGGTTTTCCGCGCGCGTCAAAGCGGACGAAACGCTCGGACTGTGGGATGTCAAATTGATAACAGGCAGGGAAGAGACATGATACTGAAGGCATTGGAAATACAGGGCTTTAAGTCGTTCCCCGACAAGACGGTGCTTTCCTTCGGGCAGGGCATCACGGCGGTTGTCGGACCGAACGGCAGCGGCAAATCGAATATCAGCGACGCCATTCGGTGGGTGCTCGGCGAGCAGTCCGCCAAGAACCTGCGCGGGTCAAAGATGGAAAATGTGGTGTTTGACGGCACGGCGAGCCGCCGCGGCATGGGGTTTGCGGAGGTGTCGCTTGTCATCGACAACACCGCCCGCACCCTTGATCTGGACGAGGATGAGGTCAAGGTCACCCGCCGCTATTACCGCTCGGGCGACAGCGACTATCTGCTCAACAACGCCACCGTGCGTCTGAAGGATATTCAGATGCTTTTTATGGATACGGGACTTGGCAGAGACGGCTATTCGATCATCGGACAGGGGCGCATCGGCGACATTGTTTCTTCCAAATCGGAGGAGCGCCGCGAAATTTTTGAAGAGGCGGCGGGTATCGCCAAATACCGTTACCGCAAAAACGAGGCGGAACGGCGCTTAAAATCGACGGAGGAAAACCTGCTGCGCCTGCGCGACATCGTGCAGGAGCTGGAGGATCGCATCGGTCCGCTCGGCCAGCAGGCGGAAAAGGCCAAAAAGTTTTTGCTGTATGCCGACGAGAAAAAGCAGCTGGAGATCGGTCTGTGGCTGCATACCATCGAACATTCCCGCGATGTGCTGCGGGAGCTGTCGGACAAGCTGGAGCTGGCGCGCACCCAATACGACAGCGCGGGGGCGGACATCGCCGCGATCGAAGAGGAAACGGAGCGCGCCTGTGCCGAAACGGAGCGCCTGCTCGCCGAGATCGACGAGGTGCGGCGGGGCAGCCGCCTTTTGGAGGAACAGGCGGCGCTGTTTGACAGTCAGGCGGCCGTGCGGGAAAACGACCGCCGCCACAATGAAGAGAATATGAGGCGCATGCAGGACGAGATTGCCGCATCGCATGAGGGCGCACAGGCGCTCGATAAAGAGGAAGCGGACAAACGGGCGCAGATTGACGCCAAACGCGAACAAATTGCCCGCATCACCAAACAGCAGATGGCGCTTTCCGAGCAGATGGAAGCGCTTGTCAAAAGCACCGACAGCGTTTCGGGAAAAATGGAAGAGCTCTCCCGCCGCTTGGCGACGCTTTCGGACGAGCTGTCCGACTGGCGTGTGCGATCGGTGACAAATGAGAGTGCACTTGCGGAGATCACCGCCCGCCTGAGCACGCTGACCGCCGATTCCGCGGCGCTGACCGAGCAGCACACAGCGGCGCAAAGGGAGCTTGCGGAATGTGAGCAAGGGCTTGCCGCCTGCCGCGAGACGATCACCTCGCTGCAAAACGCCGCAAGCGGCTGTCAGCTTCGCGCGGATAACCGCGAACGGAAAGCGCAGGAAGCGCAAAAGACCGCCGACAAGCTGCGGCTGGATGCGGAGACCATTCTCCGCCGCGTACGGCTGCTCGAAGAAATGGAGCGGAGCATGGAGGGCTTTGCCGGCAGCGTCAAGGCGGTCATGAAGCAGTCGCAGCGAGGGGCGTTGCGGGGGATCCGCGGACCGGTTTCACAGCTTTTGGATACCGACGGCGCCTATGCACTCGCGATCGAAACGGCACTCGGACAGGCGGCGCAGAATATCGTCTGCGACACGGAGCAGGACGCCAAACGCGGCATTTCCTATTTGAAAGAGACAAAAGGCGGCAGAGCGACCTTTTTGCCGCTGGATACCATAAAGGGCAGAACCCTGGACGAAAAGGGCCTTTCCGATGAACCCGGCTTTGTCGGGCTGGCATCTGAGCTGGTACGCTGCGACGGCGCTTACCGCGAAATCGCTTCAAACCTGCTCGGTAAAACGGCGGTCGCGCGGGAGCTTGACAGCGCGGTGGCGATCGCCCGAAAATACCGTTACCGTTTTCGGGTCGTGTCGCTTGACGGACAGGTGGTCAATGCGGGCGGTTCCATGACAGGCGGTTCCAGCGTCAAAAGCGCGGGACTTCTCTCCCGCCGCGCGGAGATCGAGCGGCTTTCGGAGGAAAGCACCTCGCTGCAGCAAAAGGCGAAGGAAGCGGCCGATGCCTACCAAAAGGAGCAGCAGGCGGCAGCCGCCGCCAAGGCACAGCTCAACGGCACGCTTGCCGAGCTGTCGCGCGCACAGGAGGACGGCATCCGCTTTGAGGCGGAGCTGCGCCGTCTGTCGGAGGCCGCGCAGAGCGCGGAGCGTGCGGCCGAGGATTGTGCGGCGGAAAGCGCGCGCCTGCGGGCGCGCGCCGAGGACTGCCGCAGCGCGATCAAGCAGGCGCAGGACAAGAGCGCCGAGCTTGCCGAGCAGCAGCAGGCGGTCAATGAGGAAACAGAAACGCTCAGCGGCGGCCGCCGCGAGCTGCAAACGCAGCGCGAGGCGCTGGCTGCCGCCATCGGCGACTGCAAATTGGAGGCCGCAACACTCACGACAGAGATCGAGGCGATCACAGAGGCCCTCGTACAGCTCGGCACCCGCCGCGACGATGCGGCGGGATACCGCGCGCGGCTGGAGGAGCAAATTGAGGCAGTCAAAAAGGACAACGAAAAGATCGACGGCGACATCAGGACGCTGACCGATCACGCCGCCGCGCTTCGAAAGCAGGCGGGTGAGACGGGTGAGCGCGTCGCGTCGCTGACTGCGCAGAGAATGAAGCTCGAGGAGCTGCAGACAACGCTGCGGCGGCGCTCCCGCGAAAAAGCGGAGGAGCGGGAGCTCTCCGGACGCGAGGTCGCGCGTTTGGAAGAAAAGAAAGACATTGCCGAGCGGCAGACGACCGAGATCGAGACGAAGCTCTTAGAGGAATACGAGCTCACGCGTGCGCAGGCACAGCAGGCGGCCGCGCCGATTGAAGATGTGCCCGCGGCGTCGAAGAGATTGCAGGAGCTCAAAAATAAGATTCGGGCGCTCGGCTCGGTCAATGTCGATGCGATTGAGGAATTTAAGGAAGTCAGCGAGCGGTATGCCTTTTTGTCCGCACAGGTGAACGATGTGGAAGTGTCCAAAAAGGAACTGCTTTCTCTCATCGACGACCTGACAGGGCAGATGCGCACGATGTTTACCGAGCGCTTTCATCAGATCAATCAGCAGTTCGGCAGTGTGTTTGCTGAGCTGTTTGAAGGCGGCAAGGCGACATTGTCCCTTACCGACCCCGAGGATGTGCTCGGCAGCGGTATAGAGATGTATGTGCAGCCGCCCGGAAAGAAAATTTTACATTTGGAGGCGCTGTCGGGCGGCGAAAAGGCGCTTGTCGGTATCGCCCTGTTGTTCGCTATTCTGCGCGTGACGCCGTCGCCGTTTTGCGTGCTCGATGAGATTGAGGCGGCGCTTGACGATGTCAATGTCGACCGCTATGCCCAATATCTGCGCCGGATGTGCGACCGCACGCAGTTTATCGTGATTACCCACCGCCGCGGCACGATGGAGGAAGCGGATGTCCTGTATGGCGTCACCATGCAGGAAAAAGGTGTTTCCAAGCTGCTGGAGCTGCGGGTGGGCGAGCTGGAGGAAAAGCTCGGACTTGAGGTACAGTGACACCGCGCACCGCATGAAAGGAGAAATCGGCCATGGGCTTTTTCAGTAAAATCAGCGAGGGGCTAAAAAAGACCCGCCATTCCATTATGAATTCGGTCAACTCGATGCTCCACGCATTTACCAAGATCGACGAGGAGCTGTTTGAGGAGCTGGAGGAAATTTTGATTATGGGCGATGTGGGGGCGACCACCTCCGCTCATATATGCGAGGCGCTGAGAAAGCGCGTCAAAGAAGAGGGAATCACCGACCCCGCCGCCATTCGCGGTTTGCTTTGCGATACGGTCGCCGATATGCTGCGCGGGGGACAGGAGCTGCAGCTGACGACGAAGCCGTCGGTCATTTTGGTGATCGGCGTCAACGGAGTGGGCAAGACGACCACCATCGGCAAGCTGGCGGCGCGCTTTCAAAAGGAAGGCAAAAAAGTGGTGCTCGGCGCGGCGGACACCTTCCGTGCCGCCGCGATTGAGCAGCTCGATATTTGGGCCAAGCGCGCCGGCGCGGACATCGTGAGGCACGCGCAGGACGCCGATCCCGCGGCGGTCGTTTTCGACAGCATCGCCGCCGCCAAGGCGCGCGGGGCGGATGTGGTCATCTGCGATACGGCGGGACGCCTTCATAACAAGAAAAATCTGATGGATGAGCTTGCCAAAATCAGCCGCGTCATCGAGCGGGAGCTGCCCGATGCGGACAAGGAAATTTTGCTCGTGCTGGATGCCACAACGGGTCAAAACGCCGTGCATCAGGCGCGGGAATTTAAAAATGCCGCGGGTATTACGGGCATTGTGCTGACCAAGCTCGACGGCACGGCACGCGGCGGCGTGGTGCTTGCCATTCGTGAGGATTTGCAGATTCCGGTCAAATTCGTCGGCGTCGGCGAAGGCATCGACGATTTGCAGCCCTTTGACCCGGACGATTTTGCCGCGGGGATTTTCGGAGAGCTCTGAACACAGCGCACGGCACACGGCTTGAACGGAGGATATGGGTATGCAGTATATTGTGGCTACGCATAATGCACATAAGCTCAAAGAGCTTTCACGGATTCTGCGGCCGCTCGGGATTGAAGCGGTCACCGATCGGGAGCTGGGCGTCACGCTTTCCGAGGTAGAGGAAACGGGAACTTCCTTTGAAGACAATGCGTTTTTAAAAGCGGATGCGGCCTGCCGCGAAACGGGATTGCCCGCGATTGCGGACGATTCCGGTTTGTGTGTGGATGCGCTCGACGGCGCGCCGGGCATCTATTCGGCGCGGTATGCGGGCGAGGGAGCAAGCGACGGGGAGAAAATCCAAAAGCTGCTTGCCGCTATGAGCGGCGTGCCTGCCGAAAAACGGAGCGCCCGGTTTGTGTCGGCGATTTGCTGCGTGTTTCCAAACGGCGAGCGCCTGACCGCGCGCGGTGTGTGCGACGGTGTGATTGCCGACGCGCCGCGCGGACAGGGCGGCTTTGGCTATGATCCCGTGTTTTTGGTGGGGGAAAAAAGCTATGCCGAGCTCTCCCCTGACGAAAAGGACGCGGTCAGCCACCGCGGACGGTCGCTGCGTTTGTTTTCGGAGAAGCTGAAAGCGTATTTGTCGCAGCAGGGATCATGTTTTGATTGCGGGAAAGACCGATAAAAGATCGGGTAATCTATAGAATGAACGGTATCAAACAGATGACAACAGTCGGATATGTGAAGGAGATATGGTATGACCAGCAAACAACGCGCGTATTTACGCGGACTTGCCAATACGATGGAGCCGATCGTTCACGCGGGAAAAGGCGGCGTGAGCGATGCGATGCGCAAGCAGGCGGATGATGCGCTGACCGCCAGAGAGCTGATTAAGGGGCGCGTCTTGGAGACGGCGCCGGTTTCTGCGCGCAAGGCGGCGGAGGATATTGCCGCTTCGGTCAATGCCGAGGTGGTGCAGGTGATCGGGCGCACCTTTGTGCTCTATCGCCGAAACGAAAAGGAGCCCAAGATCACCCTGCCGGGCTGAACGGCAAAATAAGCGGCGAAGGCGCTTCAAACCCGGCGCTTCTTCGATGAAAAAGGAGGCGGACACATGAATATCGCTCTTTTCGGCGGCAGCTTTGACCCGATCCACAACGGTCATCTTTCGCTCGCCCGCGGAGCGGCCGAGGCGCTTCGCCTTGACCGTGTGATTTTGATGCCTACCGCCCAGCCTCCTCATAAGCTCAAAAAGACGGCGACCGACGGGGCGGCGCGCCTTGCGATGTGCCGCCTTGCCGTCGGAGACGATCCGCTTTTTGAGGTGTCGGAGCTCGAGCTTCAAAAGGGCGGCGCGAGCTTCACGGTGGATACGCTTGAGACCCTGTGCGCGGCGCGACCGCGGGACACTTGGTTTTTGCTGACGGGAGCGGATATGTTTTTAACGCTGGCGTCGTGGAAAAATTTTGAGCGCATCGCGCAGCTTGCGGTGCTGTGTACGGTGCCGCGCGACGATATATCGGCGGCGCGGCTGCGCGCCTATGCCGATACGCTAAAGGCGCGCGGCGCCCGCTGCTGTGTGTGTGAATTGCCGCTGACCCCCGTTTCTTCGACGCAGATTCGCGCGGCCGCAGCCGCGGGGGAGCCGCTTGACGGGCTGGTGCCGCCGGCGGTGGGTGCGTATATTCTGCAAAACGGGCTGTATCGGGAAGGAGAAACGGTGATGGATCGCGATGAACAATTTAAACAGATCATTCGCCGCCGTCTGAAGCCGGAGCGCTATGCTCATTCGCTTGCCGTGGCGGATGAGGCCAAGCGCCTCGCGCGCCTGTACGGCGCCGATGAGCAAAAGGCCTATACGGCCGGACTGCTGCATGATATCATGAAAAATACCGATCAAGAAGCGCAGTTGCAAATTCTGAAGGATTTTGATATACTGTTAGATACAGTCGAGCGTCAGTCTCCCAAACTGTGGCACGCGCGCGTCGGCGCGGTGTTTATTGAGCGGGTGCTCGGCGTGGAGGATGAAGAGATCGTGACGGCGGTTCGCTATCACACGACTGCCCGTGCGGGAATGTCTCTTTTGGAAAAGGTGCTCTATCTGGCGGATTTTACATCTGCCGACCGAGACTACGACGATGTCGATGTGATGCGGCGGCTGGTGGATGAGAATATGGATCGCGCAATGATCTATGCCCTGCGCTATACGATCGCGGAATTGACACAGCGGGAAAGACCCGTTCATCCCGATACCTTCGGCGCGTACAATGAATGGATTCTCAAAAAGGGGTGTTGACTGACTATGGCAAAAGACAGACGGAATAAAGTGCGTCCGCGCATGAATTTAGAGGATACACCAAACAGCAGCGTGTCCGCAGGCGGACGCGATATGAGCTCCTCGTCAAGGCCGGCGTCCGTCGGACGCGCCGAACGAACGGAGCAGACCGAGCCGGCAAAGACCGGCAAGCCGAAAAAGAAAAAGAAGAAGAAGAAGCTGTCCCGCGCCGCCCTGATCCTCCGCTCTGTGGTGGCGGTATTGGTGCTGGCGGCCGTGATTTTTCTGTGTGTGTTGGGCAATTATATTTATCAGGCGGTGTTTGTGGACGACACCCCGAAGGTGCCGCCCATCTCGCCGACCTCTTATGATGTGACGCCGACCGCCGATAAAGACAAGGTGGCGTATTATCTTGTCGGCGTGCTCGGCGAGACCGACAGCTCGAATATGAGCATGGTGTCGGTCGCGTGCTTTGACAAACAAAAGCAGACGGTCAATGTCATGCAGATTCCGACGATGACCTATGTCGGAAAAGGGGACGAACGCATCGTCAACACCATCGGCGCCGTTTGGGCCAACCCGAAGCCTTATGACTGGTGTGACACCTGCCGCAAACGCGTCTATGCACCGGAGATCAACGAGGGCGAGGTCGCAACGCACACCGTCTGCGGCACGGAGATCACAAAAAAGACCGGCTCCTCTGTAACAAGTCTGGTCGACATTGTGAACGATCAACTGTCGCTGCCGGTGGACGGCTATTTTATCCTGCCCCAAAAAGGTTTGCAAATACTGATTGACAGCGTCGGCGGCGTGGATATTGCGCTTGCCGAAGACATCACCCTTGCGGACCAGGATTATACGGCGGGCACGCACACCCTTTCGGGCGCGGCGGCGACGGAATACGCCACCTATACCGACGGCACGCTTTCGCGCGATATGACCCGCATGACCCGTCAGCGCGAGGTGTTCGGCGCGCTGCTGACGCGGATGCTGCGGCTGGAGAAAGACGTGCTGCGCGAAGATGTGATCGAAGAGGTCATGGACAGCGCAGGCGCCATTCGCACCGAGTGCTCGGTGGATGAGATCGTGGATATTTTGACCGCCCTGTCTGCGGCGGGTACAGGCAAAACAACGGTGTATCTCATGCCCGGCGAAGCGACCGTGGATGAAGACGGAAACGAGGTGTTTTCATCGCACAACGGCGAGCTTTTGACCTTGCTCGGCAGTGCGTTTAATCCGTACGGGCAGGCCATTGCCGCTTCCGATGTGACGATGCCGGAGCTTGCCAACACGGGAGCCGCCGATCAAAAGCAGCAGCTGCTGAGCAACTGCGTCGTTGACCAGACGGGCAAGCTGCTGGAGGTAACCACAGAATAATCAACAAAATCAAGGAGGCGGACTATGACCGCACAGGCAAAAGCCATTGCCGCCGAAGTTGTTCGATCGCTCGATAAGCATCTGGCAAAGGATATTCGCATGATCGATGTGTCCGAGATAACCTCGATCTGCGACTGCTTTGTGATTGCGCACGGCAACAGCACCACTCAGGTGCGCTCATTGGCGGATTATGTGGAAAAGGAACTGAAGGACCGCGGCACGGAGCCGATGCGCGTGGAGGGGTATCAATCCTCGAGCTGGATACTCATGGATTACGGCGATGTGATTGTGCATGTTTTTTACAGCGATGCGCGCGGTTTTTACGATCTCGAGCGCCTTTGGAGAGACGGCGCCGAGGTGGATATCAGCGAATTTATTGACGATGGGGAGACGACAAAATGATGCGGTACGAGCCGGCAAAAATCGAGAAAAAATGGCAGGATATTTGGGCAAAAGAGCACACCTTTGCCGCTTCAAACGACTACACCAAGCCGAAGTTTTACGCGCTGGTGGAGTTTCCCTATCCCTCCGGACAGGGACTGCATGTGGGGCATCCGCGCTCCTACACGGCGCTGGATGTCGTGGCGCGTAAGCGCCGCCTGCAGGGGTATAATGTCCTGTATCCGATGGGGTGGGACGCGTTCGGACTTCCCACCGAGAATTATGCCATCAAAAACCACATTCATCCGGAGCTGGTGACACAGCGCAATGTGGCGCGCTTTAAAAGTCAATTGCAGGCGCTCGGCCTGTCGTATGACTGGGACCGCGAAATCAACACCACCGACCCCTCCTATTATAAATGGACCCAGTGGATCTTTTTGCAGCTTTTCAAAAAGGGCCTTGCCTATAAAAAGGAAATGTCGGTCAACTGGTGCAACAGCTGCAAATGCGTGCTGGCCAACGAAGAGGCTGCAGGCGGCGTCTGCGAGCGCTGCGGCGGCGAGGTGGTACATAAGGTCAAGAGCCAGTGGATGCTGAAAATCACGGCGTACGCCGACCGTCTGATCGACGATCTGGATTTGGTGGATTATCCCGAGCGCGTGCGCGCGCAGCAGATCAACTGGATCGGCCGCTCGCACGGCGCACAGGTGCGCTTTGAAACGACGGCGGGCGATGCGGTCGAAATTTATACGACCCGCCCCGACACGCTGTTCGGCGCGACCTATATGGTCATGTCGCCGGAGCATCCGCTTTTGAAAAAATGGGCGGGTGTGCTCAAAAATCAAGAGGAAGTCGCGGCCTATCAGGAGATGGCGGCGAAAAAATCCGATTTTGAGCGCTCGGAAATGGCAAAGGACAAGACCGGCGTGCGCCTCGACGGCGTCGAGGCGATCAATCCCGTCAACGGCCGGCAGATTCCGATTTTTATTTCCGACTATGTGCTGATCTCTTACGGCACGGGCGCGATCATGGCGGTGCCCGCGCATGACACCCGCGACTGGGAGTTTGCCAAAAAGTTTGATCTGCCGATCATCGAGGTCGTAAAGGGCGGCGATGTGGAAAAAGAGGCGTTTACCGACTGTGCCTCCGGCGTGATGGTGAATTCCGGCTTCTTGGACGGCATGACCGTCGAGCAGGCCAAGGAGGAGATCATCCGTTATCTGACCGAAAAGGGCATCGGCGAGAAAAAGGTGAATTATAAGCTGCGGGATTGGGTGTTTTCCCGTCAGCGCTATTGGGGAGAGCCGATTCCCGTTGTTCACTGCGACGAATGCGGCTATGTGCCGGTTCCGGAGGAGCAGCTCCCCGTTCGTCTGCCGATGGTGGACAGCTACGAGCCGACAGACAACGGCGAATCGCCGCTGGCGGCGATGGAGGACTGGGTGAACACCACCTGTCCGCATTGCGGCCGACCGGCCAAGCGCGAGACGGACACCATGCCGCAGTGGGGTGGTTCCTCGTGGTATTTCCTGCGCTATGCCGACCCGCACAATGACAATGCGCTCGCCTCCTCGGAGGCGCTGCGCTACTGGCTGCCCGTGGATTGGTATAACGGCGGCATGGAGCATACGACGCTTCACCTGCTGTACAGCCGCTTTTGGCATAAATTCCTCTATGACATCGGCGTCGTGCCGACGCCGGAGCCGTATGCCAAGCGCACGAGCCACGGCATGATTCTCGGTGAAAACGGCGAGAAGATGTCAAAGTCGCGCGGGAATGTGGTCAACCCGGACGAAATCGTCAACGAATACGGCGCGGACACCATGCGGCTGTATGAAATGTTTATCGGCGATTTTGAAAAGGCGGCTCCCTGGTCGAGCAGCAGCATTCGCGGCTGCCGCCGCTTCCTTGAACGCATTTGGGCGCTGGCGGACAATGTCTCGGACAGCGATGTGCTGACGCCTGCTCTTGAGACGACGGTGCACAAAACCATCCGCAAGGTCGGCGAGGACATCGAAACGCTGAAATACAATACGGCGATCGCCGCGTTGATGGCGCTTTTAAATGAGTATGCCGCACAGCCGCAGATTTCGCGTGAGGACTACCGTATTTTGCTGATTCTGCTCAATCCCTTTGCACCGCACATGACCGAAGAGCTGTGGGAAAGACTGGCGTACGGCGGAAAACTCAGCGATGCACAGTGGCCGTCTTATGATGAAAGCAAGTGCGTGGAGAACACGGTGGAGATCGTCGTACAGGTCAACGGCAAAATCAAGACGCGCCTGACCATCGCCCGCGATGCACAGCGCGAAGAGGTTCTTGCCCTTGCAAAAGCGGACGAAAAGGTCGCAGCATCGCTTGACGGTATGACGCTTGTCAAGGAGCTGTATGTGCCTGCCAAGCTGGTGAATCTGGTTGTGCGCCCGTCATAAAAGGGCTCTCGTCGATGCTTTTTGAAAAGCACTTTGTATGAAATGATAAAAAGTGCTTGACGAGACATCGTTTTTCGGGTATAATATTATTATGCGGTAAGTTGTGACTTGCCGTATGAACCAAAAATGAGCCCCTGCTGTATGGCGGAGGGAGGGAAATATCATGTCGGAAATTCGCGTAAAAGAAAATGAATCCTTGGACAGTGCGCTGCGCAGATGGAAGAAGTCCTGCGCCCGTTCGGGTGTCCTTGCGGAGGTTCGCAAAAGGGAACATTATGAGAAGCCTTCTGTCAGACGCAAGAAGAAGTCGGAGGCCGCCCGCAAGAGAAAGTACAAATAAGATTTTTCGAAAAGCAGGCAGCGATGCCTGCTTTTCCTACATTCGGAACAAGAATGCGGCGCGGTCGGCGGCTGTGCGGCGCATACATCGGGAGGAGGTGCTCTGCCGTGTCGATTTTTTATCCCACCGTTCTCAAGAACCGCATTACGGACATCACAGCGGCGGAGCTTGAAGAAATGGGCGTCAAAGCGCTTTTGCTGGATGTGGACAACACCTTGACCGCACACCACAGCCAGGAGCTGTCCGACGCCGTTTCGGACTGGCTTTCCTCCATGAGAAAAGCCGGCATCCGCCTGACCATCGTATCCAATGCAAAATACCGGCGAATAAAGCCGTTTGCCGACAGAATCGGTCTGCCGTTTATCCATATGGCGTGCAAGCCGCTCCCGTTCGGCTTTTGCCGCGCGGTCAAGACCCTTTCGCTGGCGAAAGACGACTGTGCGGCGGTGGGAGATCAAACCTTTACGGATGTGCTCGGCGCACGGCTTGCGGGGGTGAGGGTGATTCAGCTTTTGCCCATCGAGCCGGAAAGCAAATGGAATTTCAAGTGGCGCAGAGTGCTGGAAAAGGGCATTCTTCGCCGTTTTCAAGACAGACAAAGGAAGTGAAAGCGTATGCAGGCAAAATTCGGACCGGCAGGCAATGCCGATGCGTTTTACGAAGCGGGGTATAAGGCGACATGGCAGGCGCCCGCGTGGCTGCGGACGATGGGACTGACCGCCTATGAGTATCAGTGCGGCCGCGGCGTTCGCCTGAGTGATGCGACCGCGCAGCAGTTGAAAAAGGAAGCCGAGCGCAACGGGATTACGCTGTCTTTGCACGCTCCCTATTTTATTTCGCTCGCCTCCAAGGACCCGGAAAAGCGGGACAATTCCATACGCTATATTCTTGACAGCGCCGACGCCGTCGTTCGGCTGGGCGGGGATCGCATCGTGGTACATCCGGGCGGGCTCGGCGGCTTGCCGCGGGAGGAAGCGACAGCGCTTGCCGTCGAAACGCTCAAGCGGGCGCAGCAGGCGCTTGATGAGGCCGGGCTTTCACAGGTGCACATCTGTCCCGAGACGATGGGAAAGATCAACCAGCTGGGCGATTTTGAAGAAATCCTTTGCATGTGCGGCGTCGATGACCGCTTTTTGCCGTGCGTTGATTTCGGACATCTCAACAGCCGCACCCACGGGGAAGTCAATTCCAAAGAGGCGTTTGCCGCGCTGCTCGACCGTATGGAGCAGGTGCTCGGGGTGGAGCGCGCGCGTGTCTTTCATGCGCATTTTTCCAAAATTGAGTATACGGCGGGCGGGGAAAAACGCCACCTGACATTTGAGGATACGACCTTCGGCCCCGAGCCGCAGCCGCTCATAGAGCTGCTCGCCGAGCGGGAGCTGTCGCCCACGATCATCTGCGAATCGGACGGCACACAAGCACAGGACGCCGCAAAAATGAACGCGCTGTATCTGGCGGCAAAAGGGCGCTGAATGCCTGAAAAAAAGCAAATGCAACCGTCGGTTGCGGCGTCGGAAAGCAAACTGTCTGGACGCAACCGCAGGGCGTTTGCTATGATTTCGACAGACGGGAAAGAGCGCCTGCAAAAAGCGCGTTTTCTCGAAATCAGGCAGAAAGGGTCGAAACAAAATGAATATTGAAATTGCCAATCATTTGGTACAGCTTCGCAAGAAAAACGGTTTTTCGCAGGAAACCTTGGCGGAAAAGCTGGGACTCAGCCGACAGGCAGTATCCAAGTGGGAACGCGCGGAAGCGTCCCCCGACACAGATAATTTGATTGCGTTGGCAAAGCTCTACGGCGTGTCGCTTGACGAGCTGCTGATGATGAACGAGGGGGATGCGGCGAGCGCGGAGGATGCGACAAAGACAGAGCCGTCGGCAAAGGGCGGCGCGGGCGAACAGCGTCAGACGGAACAAGACGAAAACGGCGCGCCCGAGGGAACCTTTCGAAAAGACAGTGTGCACATCGGCTGGGACGGCATTCATGTGACGGACGATCACAACGAAGTGCATATCTCCCGCGGCGGCATTTATGTCAACGACGCCGAAAAAGGAACCCGTGTGGAATCGGCAGAGGACGGTCACATCTATGTAAACGGACGGGAGCTTCACGACCTTCGCCGCGAGCAGCCCCGCTATACGCATGGCGGACGCCGCAGCATATGGGCGACCTTCCCTTATCCGATCGCCGTAACGGCGGCATTTTTGCTTCTCGGGTTGATGGAAGGTTGGTGGCATCCTGCGTGGCTGCTGTTTTTGACGATTCCTCTTTACTATTCGGTTATCGAAGCGGTGCAAAAGCGCCGTATTCATTATTTCTGCTATCCCGTTTTTGCGGTCCTGCTTCATTTGTCGCTGATTTGTTTTGTGCCCGATACATGGACATGGAGCTGGGTGATTTATCTGACTGTTCCGCTGTTTTATTGGGCATTTCCCAAACATCGCGGCGGTGATGAAAAGGAGCAAGAGGAAGATGAAAGAGATGAAGCATGAGATACAGTCGGGAGGAAAGGCTATGACAAAACGCTTTTTGGTGATGAACGGCCCCAATCTTAACCTGCTCGGCATTCGCGAGCCGGGGGTGTACGGCACGGATACGCTGGAGACGCTGTGCGCACAGGTCAAAGCCGCCGCCGATGAAAAAGGCGTACAGGTCGATTTTTTTCAGTCCAATCATGAGGGGGCGCTGATCGATGCGCTGCACGCGGCGATGGGGGTATATGACGGCGTGATCTTGAACGCGGGCGCGTATACCCATTACAGCTACGCCCTTCGCGATGCTATCGCCGCCGTTCGTCTGCCGGTCGCAGAGGTGCACATCAGCGATATTCACGCGCGCGAGCCGTTTCGCCATGTATCGGTGATTGAACCCGTTTGTGTGGCACAGATCAGCGGCCTAGGCGTCGGCAGCTACATCAAGGCGCTCGATGTGCTCACAGAGAACGGCGACTAGGCGAAAAAGCATTGCCGGGCAAAGAAGTCGGGCAAAAAAAGACCGAAAAACGGAAAGGATGCGAATGCTATGAATGAACGGATCGCGCGGCTTGCGGCTGCTTTGCAGCCGGATGAGGCGGCGCTGGTTTTATCGCAGGCCAATCGGTTGTATTACACGGGCTTTGCATCCGACAGCGGGCTTTTGTGGGTCACGGCAAAAGAAGCGCGCTTTTTAACGGATTTTCGGTATATTGAAGCGGCGAAAAAAGAGACGCGGGATCTTCCGTGCAAGCAAAGCAGCCGCTTTTTTGCCGATGCCTTCGGGTCTCTCAAGCATAGGGATATAAGGCGCGTTCTGCTCGAGGATGAAACGGTGACGCTGCAGCAGCAAAAGCGTCTGCTGTCATTTGCGGACGGAATAGAGCTTGTCGGCGACCGGACGCTTTGTAAACAGATTTGGTCGCAGCGCCGCATAAAAGATCAAGAGGAGATCTCCCGCATCAAGGCGGCGCAGGCGTTGACCGACGAGACCTTTTCGTACATTCTGCCGCGCCTGCGTGTCGGCAGAACGGAACGCGAGATCGCGCTGGATATGGAGATGTATATGCGTTCGCGCGGCGCGCAGGCGGTGGCGTTTGATTTTATTGTCGCTTTTGGCGAAAACGGCTCGCTGCCGCATGCGGTGCCGGGAGAGCGCCGCCTGCAAAAGGGCGATTTTGTCACGATGGACTTCGGCGCAGCCGTCGACGGCTACCGATCGGATATGACCCGCACGGTGGCGCTCGGACAGATTACGGAAGAGCAGCGCTTTCTATACGATACCGTTTTGGCGGCGCAGGAACGATGCCTTTGCGGATTAAAAGCGGGACTGACCGGCGAGGAAGGCGACCGTCTTGCGCGCGAGGTGATCGAACAGGCCGGCTTTGGCGCTTCGTTCGGACACAGCACCGGGCACGGCGTCGGGATTGATATTCACGAATGGCCCCGCTTGTCTCCGAACGATCAGACCTGCCTGCAGGCCGGCGAGATTGTCACGGTTGAGCCGGGCATTTATTTGGAAGGGCGCTTCGGCGTGCGCATTGAGGATATGGTCTGCATCACGCAGGACGGCTGTGAAAATCTCACCTGTTCCGAAAAAAAGCTGATCGTCCTTTAAAGCCGAACCCCCTCCTTTGCGCTCGGACAACTATAATACCTAAATATAATACCGAACATGGCACGGATATGACAGAAAGCAACTTTTTGTTTTCACGATCCGTGCTTTTTTGTAGGGAAAATGACGGGATCGTGCGGGGGAAGCTATCTGTTTTTTAATATAATATACCGAATGTATGACAAATTTAGAAAAAAGCTTGCTTTTTGACATATTTGGAGATATAATGAAAATCAGTTTAATATGAGAAAATATTGCTTTTGCAGTTGTTTTTTCTAACAGAACAGGTTGCTTTGAAAAGATTAAAAATGCGGAGGAGTTTGGATGAAAACATTTGGATGGAAAAGGCTTTTATCCCTTGTATCAGCCACCACAATGCTGCTGCTGATGATCTTTACGGTCTATCCGATCACGGCGCTTGCAGATGTGGAGCGGACGGCTGACCTGATGTCGGCATCCGTCACCTATGAAACGGATGACGGGGCGACCGCATCCCTTTCTGCCGACGGACAGTCGATCGTGGTGACCGCCACACAGGTGAATGCCTCGACGGGGCTTTGCGGCGTGACGATTGATTTTTCACAGCCGACGGCGTTTGATATGACGGCGCTCAACGGCCTTTTGATGTCGGTGCAGTCCTCCGTTCCCTTTAAAATGGCGGTTCGTGTGATACAGGTCGGCGGTACGCAGGACGAGTATGCGTTCCCCGGTTCCGCCGAAAACATGGGACGCTATTTCCCGCAATCGGGGAACTATGTCGATGCGGGTGTTTATCAGGATGTTTTGATGGACCTGAACGGCATTTGTGCGAGCGGCAATTTCTCGGATAAATCCTGTGTGGCGATTAACCGTATCCGCTTTGTGATGAGCGGAACCGGCACGCTGACGCTCTCTTGCCTCAAGGCGGCGGTTTGCGAGGATACGATCGCGACCTCTCTGCTGCCGAGCAGTGCCTCCGCTTTCACACAGCATGAAGCAAACGGCAGCACCATCACGGCGACTGCCGTCGGAACGGGCGGCTATACGCTCACGCCCACCAACGGTTCTTGGCCGGCAGTCAGCTATGCTCAAACGGTGCAGGCTTCGCTCAACGCCACCCTGTACTACAATCTGACCGTGACCGGCAGCTGCAACCCGTTGCTGTTCTTCAACGGCGGCACAGCCGCAAGCTATACAGCCGGACAAACCGTGACCATCGGCAAGCTGATCGATCCGTCGATCTCGGGCGAAGATCTTCCGGCCGGTCGGTATGTCGGCAGCGTCAGCATCGCCGATCTGGTCACTTATTATAAGAATACACTGGGCGGCGATGCAATCGACATTGTGGACAGCGGCATGGTGACCATTTCGTGCGCTAAAATCTTTGCCGTCTCTTCTGCGGTAACGGTGCACGAGCTGTCGGTTGCCGAGCCGGAGGCGGTCAGCGGACCGCTTGACCTGATGCCTGCCGATGTGTCGGCCATTGACGGCCTTTCTTATGATGACAGCGGCCGGTTGGTCTACACCGCTTCGGCGGCGGGAACGGTGACATTCCCTGTAGAAAAGTATTACGATATCAATACATACAGCCAGCTGTTTGCAACGATCAGCTCCACCGTCGGCTGTGATATTTTGGTCAACGGCGTCGGTATCAGCACTTCGAGCGATGCCGTTACGGCCATCACCAGCAATTTGCGCGGCGACTGGTCGACGCTGTTTTCTTGGATGAGCGCCGATTTTGCCGAGCAGGCCATTCAGGCGAATTTTATCGGTTCTCCGAATTGGAACAAGGTTATTCCGGGCAACGGAATGTATTACATCAAATCCGTCACGCTGAAGCTGGACGGCGCGGGCACGATGACCGTTCGCGGTCTTCGCATGGACACCGCTTCCTATGTGCCGACGGTTGATGCCGTAACGCTGACGGTCGGACAGGTAAAAGGCGCGGCGGGAGAGCTTGTGTATCTGCCGGTCAGCCTTCAAAGCAAACAGGGCATTGCCAATATGGACGCGACCGTGCATTTTGACAGCAGCCTTTTGGAGCCGGTGCAGCAGACAGATGCGTCTGCCGAAAGCGTGTGGGCACTTTGGAACACGGAGGTTATCGGCAGCGGATCGTCCGTGGTCTGTGACTCGTATTATAACACCGATACCGGCAACCTGTGTGTCAGCTATATCAGCGGTACGACCGGCGTCAACTCGGCGGCAACCGGT
>JBJEIR010000148.1:0-9014 GCA_051877215.1 Acutalibacteraceae bacterium
CCTGTTTATGATCGTTGACAATCGGACGAATCTTCCGATTTTTATAGGAACATTTGAAAACACAGAAAAATAATCGGCAACAAGTATTCGGGTTGCGGAAATCGGTTGCCCGGAATACGGATGCTTTGTAACGGCTTTTCTTTTGACGCCGACCCGATGATTTCAAATGAAATACGATTCTTTCTGAATGGAAATCGCTCTCCCGACTCATACTTTTTATAAGATTGAGTCAAAGGGAGAGCGATTGCTTTTGTATAATAAAGTGGAAATCTGCGGGGTCAACACTTCGACGCTGACGGTGCTCTCGGAAGCGGAAAAGATGCGCCTGCTGCGAGAACTGCAAAGCGGCAGAAAAGAAGCGCGCGATGAGCTTGTCAACGGGAATTTGCGGCTTGTTTTGAGCATTGTACAGCGATTTACGCAGCGGGGCGAAAATTTGGACGACCTCTTTCAGGTCGGGTGTATCGGCTTGATGAAGGCGATAGACAATTTCGATATCAGCGTCGGCGTGCGCTTTTCAACCTATGCCGTTCCGCTCATCATCGGAGAGATCCGCCGCTATTTGCGCGACAACAACAGTATTCGCATCAGCCGTTCTCTGCGCGACACCGCCTATCGTGCGATGCAAACAAAAGAGCGGCTCCAAAATGAAAACGCCTGTGAGCCGACCATTGAGGAGATTGCCAAGGAGATGGGCATGCCGAAAGAAAATATCGTGCTGGCGCTTGAGGCGATTGTAGAACCGATTTCTCTTTATGAACCGGTCTATTCGGACGGAGGAGACACCATTTATGTCATGGATCAGGTCGGAGACCATACGGATGACCGCGATTGGTTGGATGAGCTGGCACTAAAGGAAGCCATCGGCGCCTTGTCGGATAGGGAGCGAAAAATTTTGCATCTGCGGTTTTTTAAAGGGCTGACGCAGATTCAGGTCTCTGACTGTATCGGTATCTCACAGGCACAGGTCAGCCGCTTGGAAAAGGGGGCACTCTGCTTTATTAAAAGTCAGCTCTGATCCGTCAGCTTCAATATTCGATTCCGCGACGGGCGGCGATCCCTTTCTCAAACGGATGCCGAAGGGCGTTCATATCGGTGATGTAATCGGCCAGCGCCATAACGGAAAGCGGTGCGGCCCTGCCGGTCAGAACGATCTCGGTCGTTTCCGGGCGTTTTTTCAGAAAGGACAGCAGGTCCTGTTCGGAAAGTATTTCCGCTTTTACCGCATCAAGCACCTCGTCGAGAATAACCAAGTCATAGGACGGCAGAGAAGAAAAAATATCATGCAGAAGCTGTTTATAAAAAACGGTGGCTTCCTGTCGCTGTTCCTGCGTCATTTGAAAGGTAAACGTCACATTCGGCAGAAAAGGGAAAACCGTCACACCGTCTGTACTGCGCAAAGCGGCAATTTCGGAAGAAGTGCCGTCTTTTAAAAATGAGGCAAACCCCACGCGATATCCTGCACCGACGGCACGAAGCACAAGCCCCAAGGCGGCGGTGGTTTTTCCTTTTCCGCTGCCGCAGTAAATGTGAACACAGCTGTTTTGCACAAGTCATTCCTCCTTTTTATTCAACCGCGATTGTCAGTATATCACGGATAGCCGGTAAAAACAATTCGGTACAGTTATACCATCGTTCGTTTGCGTTTTTTGACGATTTTGGAAACGGGAGATATTCGGATACAAGGGGCAAGTCCTCACAATACTTTATGCGCGGATAAACGAATAGAATATTTTTTCTGTTTTGCTTGCAACATAGGAGGGAAATAGTGTATAATATAGGCATTATTTGTTTTTCGGTCGAATTTTGATCGAAACGCAGCGAGGGAGTGACTGCTGGTATGTATGAAAATCTGATGGATACGATCGGCTTTGTCAAGGCGGCTGATGCTGAGGTCGGCGAGGCAATGGAACGGGAATTGCACCGTCAGCGCCGCAATTTGGAGCTCATTGCATCGGAAAACATTGTATCTCCTGCGGTGATGGCCGCTATGGGCAGTGTGCTGACCAATAAATATGCCGAAGGATATCCCGGCAAGCGCTATTACGGCGGCTGTCAAGAGGTCGATGTAGTGGAAAATATTGCGCGTGATCGTGCATGCAAGCTTTTCGGAGCGGAGCACGCCAATGTGCAGCCTCATTCCGGCGCACAGGCCAACCAGGCGGCCTATTTTGCATTGCTGCAGCCGGGGGATACCGTGCTTGGTATGAATTTGGCTCACGGCGGGCATCTGACCCACGGTTCTCCCGTGAATTTCTCCGGTAAGCTGTATCATTTTGTACCGTACGGTGTGGACGAGCAAACGGGATATATCGATTATGAGGTGGTTCGCCGTCTGGCTCTTGAAAATAAGCCGAAAATGATTGTGGCGGGTGCGAGCGCCTATCCGCGCGAGATCCGTTTTGACAAGCTGCGTGAGATTGCCGATGAATGCGGTGCGCTTTTGATGGTGGATATGGCGCATATCGCCGGCTTGGTTGCGACAGGTAACCACATGAGCCCGGTGCCGTACTGCGATGTGGTGACCACCACGACACATAAAACACTGCGCGGACCGCGCGGAGGCTTGATCCTTTGCCGCGAAGAGTATGCAAAAGCAATTGATAAGGCGGTTTTCCCCGGCTCGCAGGGCGGACCGCTGATGCATGTGATTGCCGCGAAAGCGGTCTGTCTCGGTGAGGCGTTGACCCCCGCCTTTAAAGAGTATCAGGATCAGATCCTCAAAAATGCCGCCGCTCTTGCAAACGGCTTGCTTTCCCGCGGGATGGCGCTTGTGTCGGGCGGTACGGACAATCATCTGATGCTGATGGATCTGCGCGAAACGGGTATTACCGGCAAGGAGTTGGAAGCTCGTCTTGACGAGGTGTATATCACCGCCAATAAAAACACCATTCCGAACGAACCGCTTTCTCCCTTTGTTACGAGCGGCGTTCGTCTCGGTACGCCGGCTGTTACCAGCCGCGGCTTAAAGGAAGCGGATATGGATCTGATCGCCGGGTTTATTGCCGATGTTGTCACCGATTTTGAAGGAAAAGCAGAGGCAGTGCGCGCGGGAGTTCAGGAATTGTGCGCACGCTATCCGCTCTATTAAACTCAAAAAAGGAGTCTTCTTTTGCATTTTGAAGGAGGCTCCTTTTTATATATAGACTGCTATAAAACAGTGGTCTTTTTGGTTCTTTTATGATATACTGGTTTATCATCACAAACGATATAGGATGGGAGAAAAAACAGCATGGCATATTTTAACGGAACGATTGATTCGCGCGTGCTCGGTATGATGACGGATGTTGCGGCTGTCATCCCGAACAACACATCAAAATGTGACGAAAACGGCAATTATCCCGTGGTTTATCTGCTGCACGGGCTGTCCGATAACCATTCTGCGTGGTCGCGCCGCACCATGCTCGATCTCTATTGTGAGGAAACGGGTGTTGCGGCTGTCATGCCGGAGGTACAGCGCGGATTTTACACCGATATGGCATATGGATTGAACTATTTTGCTTTTATAACAGAGGAGCTGCCGGAAATTGCCCATCGGCTTTTCCGTGTATCACAGGATCCTGCGCATACTTACATTGCAGGCTTGTCGATGGGCGGATACGGCGCACTGAAATCGGCCTTTACATATCCAAAGCGCTATCGCAAAGCGGCGTGTTTTTCGGGCGTGGTGGATGTACGGCGTGAATTGAGAAAAGAAAGCCTGCTTCCCGACGGAGAGCGGATAGCGCTGTTCGGCGAAGAGGGCATTCGGGAGGAGCAGGATCTGTTTTCTCTCGTCTTAAAGCCAAAAAATCTTCCCCCTCTTTATATTTGCTGCGGCGAAAGCGATTTTATGATTGAGGATAACCGTGAATTCCACCGCCATTTGGAGAAAAATGCCATTGCGCACATTTATGAGGAATGGGCCGGAGGGCATGAATGGCGTTTTTGGGATACGGCAATTGAAAAGGCGCTGCATTTTTTTGCACAGGATGATTGATCGTTTTCGTTTGTCTATGATAGGAAAGGAGCGGCCAAACGGATGGGCACACCGCTTGCAGACCGCATGCGTCCGCAAACGCTGGACGATGTGGTCGGACAACGCCATTTGTTGGCGGAAAATAAGGCACTGCGCCGTATTATCGACAGCGGGCATATCCCCAATTTGATTTTTTACGGTCCGTCCGGCGTCGGAAAAACGACGGTTGCGCGGATCATTGCCGAACGCACCGATATGCAGCTGCACAAGCTCAACGGTACGACCGCCTCCACGGCGGATATCAAAGCGGTCATTTCCGAGGTGGGTACGCTCGCCGGCGTCGGCGGTATTTTGCTGTATCTTGATGAAATACAGTACTTTACAAAAAAGCAACAGCAGACACTGCTGGAGCATGTTGAAAACGGAGATGTGACACTGATCGCCTCCACAACGGAAAATCCGTATTTTTATGTATATAACGCGCTTCTCAGTCGTTCGACCGTGTTTGAATTTAAAGCCGTAGAGGCTTCGGAGGTGGAACGCGCCGTTACACGCGCATTTGATTTTATCGAACAGGAACGAAAAATCCGTATTGAAACAGAAAAGGGCGTAAAGGCTCATATAGCTGTTGCATGCGGCGGAGATGTGCGAAAAGCGATCAACGCGGTGGAGCTGTGTGTGTTGGCGGCGCAGCCAAATGAGGACGGGTCTTTGATGGTCACCTGCGATATAGCGGATCAGCTTGCCCAGCGCAGCGCCATGAAATATGACCGCGAAGGGGACGAGCACTATGACATTGTGTCGGCCTTTCAGAAATCCATGCGCGGCTCCGATCCGAACGCAGCACTGCATTATCTGGCACGGCTTTTAGAGGCGGGCGATCTGCCGTCTGCGTGCCGTCGATTGATGGTTTGCGCGTGTGAAGATGTAGGGCTTGCCTATCCGATGATCATTCCCATTGTCAAAGCGGCGGTGGATGCGGCTTTGCAGGTCGGACTGCCGGAGGCGCGTATTCCGCTTGCAGATGCGGTGGTGTTGGTGGCGCAGAGTCCGAAATCCAACAGTGCGTATTTGGGGCTGGATGCGGCGCTGTCCGACATCAAAGCGGGCAAAAGCGGGCCCATTCCGCGCCATCTTCAGAATAAGCATTTTGACGGTGAAGATGCATTGGTAAAAGGACAGCATTATCTCTATCCGCATACTTATCCCGATCACTGGATCGAGCAGCAGTATCTGCCGGATATTCTAAAGGACGCCCAATATTATGTGCCGGGGGATAATAAAACGGAGCAGGGCTTTGATGCGTATTGGAAAGCCATTAAAAAGCGTCCGTAAAAGCAAGGAACTTCGCTCCTTTTTCACCAAAAAAAGAGGATGTTTCTGTTTTTTAACAAATAGTTGCATATTTTGAAACGATTTGATATAATAGCCTCACCAACTGCATAGATATGTCTATAAGATGTTTGCAGGAAATGTGCGATGCACGGCCGAAGGAGTAACACTCTCAGGCGTCCCGACGGATAATCCGAAAAGGATGAAGACTGTAAACGGATAGACCTTTGGAGAAGCTCAGCGATTGAGGGCCGAAGGGGCAAAGCGCAAAAAGCGCCAATCTCTCAGGCAAAAGGACAAAGGACCGCAAAGGACAGAGAAAGAGGATAGATAACCATTTGTCTTGGTGTGTGAGATATGTCTTTGACCGACTGCGCTTTGAACGCGGTCGGTCAATTTTATTTTGGGAGGAAAATCGACATGGACCAATTTGTGGAAGCATTGACCAGCATCAATGACGCCGTCAATGAGTTTATCTGGGTCAAAATCGGCTTGGTGCTCTTGATCGGTACGGGCATATTGATGACCTGCTGCACCAAATTTTTTCAGGTCACTCATCTGCGCCATTGGTGGAAAGAAACCATCGGAAGTGTTTTTAAAAAGAACAGCTCTTCCACCAAAAAGACGGATAAAAAATCTATATCGCAATTTCAGGCGCTGTGTACGGCGCTGGCGGCTACCATCGGCACCGGTAATATTGCGGGTGTTGCGGCTGCCATCGTAGTGGGTGGCCCGGGCGCGGTATTTTGGATGTGGATCGCCGCTTTCTTCGGAATGATGACCAATTTTTCCGAAAATGTTCTCGGCATATATTTTCGCCGCAGAAATAAAGACGGAGAATGGTCCGGCGGCGCGATGTACTATTTAAAAGACGGTCTCGGAGCCAAAAAAGGCTGTAAACATATCGGAATGGTGCTCGCCGTTCTCTTTTCGATTTTTGCGATCCTCGCTTCCTTTGGTATCGGAAATATGGGACAGGTCAATAAAATTACGCTGAATATTCAAGAGGCCTTTTTCTCCGGGGTGGAGGCGCCGACCGTATTTGGCGTTTCGGTCGTTCCGATTGTGATCGGCGCGTGCCTGATGATTTTAACGGCGCTGATCGTGATCGGCGGTTTACAGCGGATCGCTGCGGTTGCCGAAAAAGTGGTGCCCTTTATGGCGGTGCTGTATGTCATCGGTGCGTTGATTGTTTTCTTTGTACACATTGACAAGATCGGCGATATTTTCGCCTCTATTTTCCGTTTTGCTTTCGGTATAGAAGCGGTGGCGGGAGGCGCCGCAGGCGTGGTAATTTCAAAGGTGATCACACAGGGCTGCAAACGAGGTGTTTTCTCCAACGAAGCGGGTCTCGGCTCGTCCGTTATGGTTCATTCCTCCTCCAATGTCAAAGAGCCTGTCAAACAGGGATTGTGGGGCATTTTTGAAGTGTTCTTTGACACGATTGTCGTTTGCACAATGACAGCCGTGGTGGTCCTTTCGTCCGGCAAAATCGATCTTCAGACCGGTTTGGCTGTGGAGGGGACAAACGACGCCACGTTGGTAGCTGATGCTTTTGCCAATGTGTTCGGCCCCGCCGGACGGGCGTTTATCGCGTTGGCGGTGCTGCTCTTTGCTTTTACCACTGTTCTCGGATGGTCACAATACGGATCCAAATCGGTTGAATATCTCTTCGGATTAAAAGGCGTCAAAGTCTATAAGGTCATTTTTGTGCTGATGATCATGTCGGGCGCCGTTATGACCTCCTCCTTGGCTTGGGATATTTCGGATACCTTCAACGGATTTATGATGATTCCCAACTTGATCGGTGTGATTGTTCTGTGCCCGCTGGTTATGAAAATCACGCGCAATTATGTCCGCCGAAGAATCCACGGTATCGACGAAAAGCCTATGCTGTCTTACGATCCGTCCATTCAGGCTGAGAACGAAAAAGCCATTGCAGAGGAAGAATGATTTCGTCAAAATAAACCGTATAAAATTTTATCATTCATCACCGGAGCGGCAAAAAATTTTTGCCGCTCCTTTTTTGCTTTATAAGAGCAGCCGATTATCCGGCTGCGAAAAACCCTTGACGGAAAGCTGATTACGGCATTTTTTACGATAAGCCTCTTTTTATGTATATTTGAAAAATCTATTGACGGATCGCCGCGGCTATGATATTATTACAGATGTAATATAACAGTTGTAATCGAAAGGGGATACGGCATGCCGCCTAAAATCAAATTTACAAAAGAACAAATTGTAGACGCGTCGATCGAAATAGTTAGAGAAAAAGGAATGGACGCGCTCAGCGCCAGGGCTCTTGCAAGGGCGCTGGGATGTTCGCCGCAGCCCATCTTTTCCTACTTTGAAAATATGGAACAAGTGAAGGAGGCGGTCATCAAATTTGCCAAAGCCCTGTATGCTGAATATATAGAAGAGGGGCTGAAGGAAACGCTGCCGTTTAAAGGTGTCGGAATGCAATACATTCAATTTGCAAAGGATGAGCCGGAATTATTTACACTTCTGTTCATGTCCGGAACCGATACCGAAGGTATGACGCACTTTTTGCCGTCGTTCGATGATAATTCGCCTGCCGTATTATTATCACTTAAAAATTTTTGGGGCTTGACGGAAGACAATGCAAAGAAGATTTACAATCATCTGTCGGTATATACTCATGGGTTTGCGGTGCTTTTTGCCAGAAAGGCTTGCATATTCACAATGGAAGATATCAGCTGTATGCTCACAGAAGTATTTACGGCATTGCTCAATAACATGAAAAGAGGAGAATCATTATGAAAAAAGTAAGCAGTGTTTTATGGGGAATTGTATTGGTTGCGGCAGGTGTTCTCTTTGCCCTCAATGCTTTCGGGATTACCGATATAAATGTTTTCTTTGACGGATGGTGGACATTGTTTATCATCATTCCCTGTACGGTGGGGTTGTTTAGCGAACGCGAAAAAACCGGAAATATTATCGGGATTGCCATCGGTGTGTTTTTGCTTTTATGTTGTCAAAATGTACTCGGCTTCGATATGCTTTGGAAGCTGCTTGTTCCTGCCGTTATTATCATTATCGGCCTGAAAATGGCATTTACAGGCTTGTTCGGCAACAAGGCCGGCGAGATGATCGCTGAAATGAAAAAGAACGGAAGCGATCCCAAAGTCGGTTGTGCAACTTTTTCCGGCTGCAATATGAATTTTGACGGCGAGGTGTTTGACGGGGCGGAGTTGACCGCCGTATTCGGCGGCTTAAAATGCGATTTGAGAAACGCAATCATTGAAAAAGACTGCGCCATCCGGGTGTCTGCCATTTTCGGCGGTATTGACATTTATGTTCCCGAGCATGTAAATGTTAAGGTGAACTCCAATTCCGTTTTCGGAGGTATTTCCAATAAAACCTCGGCAAAGCAGGATGCTGTCACCGTCTATATAAGCGGTACTTGCATGTTTGGGGGTGTGGATATTAAATGACAACTTTTCAAAAAATCGTTCAGTATTTCGCGATGGCGTTTGCTGTTTTTCTCATCGTCAGCATTATCGGCGGCATACTCAGCGCAATAGGATTTTTAGGCGGATTTCTGGGGAATGACGGCGTATCAAAGGATATGACAACCTATTCCGTATCGCAGACGATCGAAGAAATTGAGATGGATGTCCATGCCGCAGATGTTAAACTGACAACCGGAAAAACCTTTTCTGTGGAGAGTAACCTTGCCTATCTGTCCGTGGAAGAAAAGGCG
>JBJEIR010000149.1:0-8822 GCA_051877215.1 Acutalibacteraceae bacterium
CAATGCCTTTCCCCTGTGTAATGGGGAGAGAAAAGATTGTTTTTTGACACTCTCACAAGACGAAAGAGAGCGCGTATGCGCCCTCTTTCGTCTTGATTGTTTTCCTTTGTACAGCCCCTGTTTTTCTTATTATACCTTAATAATATAATCGTGATAGGCCGTTTTGCAAGGTTGCCGCAGGCAGCTTTGCAGAGCGTTTTGCCCGAAATTTCGCTGCGGTTTATTCGTTCGTGCCGGGAGTATCGTCCGAAGCATCGTCGGGCAGCTCGTCCTCACTGATATCGGTCATCGGATCGGCGGCAGGGGGCGTCAAATTCTCCTGTAAAGCCTCTCCCGATGCTGCCGAAGCTGCTGTTTTCTGCGGCACAGACGCTTTTTTGCGGATGACCAGCACGATCATAACAATCACTGCGGCGACAACGATTCCGATCAGAACATATACCCAAACCGACAGTCCGTCGGAAGGATTGTCAAATCCGCCGATCGCTTCTCCCTCGACAACAACCGAACCGGCGACCCCCTCTGTCGGGATTTGGGCCGCCATCTGCATCAGCACCTGAGGGGACTGTGAAAATGTCACGGCATAGGCTCCGGCGGAGGTGTTGCTGTAAACTCTGAAACGCAGCTGTGCGATGACGCCGCTCCCTCCGACGGGCGTGGAATTGGCGGCGGTCAGGATGATCTCATCTCCCGCCGCCGGTGCCGATTGCTCGGGTGTGCTGCCGACCACACTGACCATACTCATGGACTCCCGGACAAAGCCCGTAAATTCGCCGCCTATAAACGCCATGCTCTTGGTGTCATATGCGAGATGAATGCTGATATTGGTAATATCCGTCACTTCGGAAAGCATCAGCTTCATCGTGACCGTGCCGCCGGGATTTGTTTTTTCACTGCTGAGGACAAGCGCCGCGCCCGGTATCCGCAGCACCTCGCCGCCGGCCTGCGTTTCCACCGTACCGTCCGGGCGGGTGACCGTTACTTCCGGCTGCACCGTAACGGTCGCACCGTTTTCACGCGTGACCGCCGCGCCGTTCACATCGGTCACAACGATGGCACCGCCGCTCACGGTCGGCGCCGGCTGCGGCGCGCCGGTCGTAACGGAGGAAGCGGCGGTCGTTGTCAAAGAAGCCTGTGTCGGCGTTGTCGGCTGCTGCTCGGTCGTGGGCGTCGGATCCTCTGCCCCGCCGGCAACAATCTGCACACCGCCGCTCACCTGCGTGATATCCACCGAGGTGTTCCCGTCGCTCTCATAAAGCTCCTGTTTCTTATCCGTAAAGGTGACGGCGGAAAATCCGCTCGCCGCATCGTCCTTTACGCGAAAGGTCACCGTCATCAAATTGCCGCTGCCCGACACGCCGTTCAGGCTCATGCCGGTCAGCCAAATCTCCCCCGGATGTCCCACGGGAGCAATATTGGCGGAGCTCATCTCCATTTGAGAAAGCAGCCCCTCTTTGACCGCATCGGTACATTCCAGCACATCGGCATCATATTGGATATAAAATCCCGCGCCGCCGATTTGATTCACCTGTGAAATGGAAAGAGCAAGACTGACCGTCTCGCCGGGCTTGGCGGAAACCGTCTCAACGGTGACCGTTGCGGCCTGTGCCGCCGATACAACGCTCAGTCCCGCAGAGGCAGCACTGAGGCACAAAAGCAGGCAAAGCGCGGCGGCAGCCGTCCGTTTCAATAGCACTTTCAAGAATATCACTTCCGTTATATACAAATTTCCCGTCTGACGAAGCAAAGCACCGTGTCCGATTTCTTTCATTATACCAATATGCCCGCCGAAAATCCACTGTTTTTCAAAAAAAGTATTTTCTTCTTTATTCCTGCCTTTTGTGCCGCGCGGTTTCTTTTTTACGGATGTCATGCGGATGAAAAAGCACCGCGATTTTTGCAAATCGGTTCCGAAACCCCGCAAAAAAATGTTTAGGGCTTGACAAGTGACGCGCACTTGTGTATAATGCCTGTAAAGCTCTTTGCTTTTACAGGCATTTGCTTTTTTATTTTCCGTACTGTACGGCGTTTTCGGGGGGTGACCGATCATGGCTAAAAATCCGCAAATTACGCTGCTGTTTGATTTTTACGGGGAAACGCTCACCGAAAAGCAGCGGGATATGATAGAGCAATATTACAATCAGGATTTGTCGCTGTCCGAAATTGCGGAAAACATCGGGATTTCCCGCCAAGGCGTACGGGACTCGGTCAAGCGTGCGGAAACGCAGCTTCTCGACATGGAAGAGAAGCTCGGCTTTTGCGCTCTTTTGCAGCAGACGCGCCTGGCCCTGACGGCGATTGCCGCCGAAGCGGACGCCATCCGAAGGGAAAACGCCGACGCAAACGGCCCCGAAAGCATCGACCGCCGCGCCGACCGCATCGCAGCGCTTGCCGAAAGCGTAACGGCACACTGACCGCGGTCGGGTCGCGCAGGAGAGCGATCCCGCCTTTCAGCGATTGCAATTTCATCTGTAATGCCCGAAAAGGAGAATACCCATGGCTTTTGAAGGATTATCCGATAAACTGGCCGCCGCCTTTAAGCGACTGCGTTCCAAAGGAAAGCTGAGCGAATCCGATGTCAAGGACGCGATGCGTGAGGTGCGTCTGGCGCTGCTGGAGGCGGATGTCAACTACAAGGTCGCAAAGGATTTTACCGCCGCCGTCACCGAGCGCGCCATCGGGCAGCAGGTCATGGAAAGCCTGACCCCCGCGCAGATGGTCATTAAAATCGTCAATGAGGAGCTGGTTTCTCTGATGGGCGGGCAGGCCTCCCGTCTGGAAACCGCCAGCCGTCCTCCTTCCGTTGTGATGATGTGCGGCCTGCAGGGCTCCGGTAAAACGACCCATTCCGCCAAGCTCGGCCGCATGCTCAAATCAAAGGGGCACCGCCCACTGCTGGTCGCGTGCGACGTCTACCGTCCCGCCGCCATTACGCAGTTACAGGTGGTCGGCGAGAAAGCGGGCGTTCCCGTGTTTGAAATGGGCACTGCCGATCCCGTGGACATCGCCCGTGCCGCCCTCTCGCACGCGCGCGATCACGGCAATGATTTTGTCATTCTCGATACAGCGGGTCGTCTGCATATTGACGAGCAGCTGATGAATGAGCTGAAAAATATCAAAGCCTGCGTCACCCCGCAGGAAATTTTGCTGGTCGTGGACGCCATGACCGGTCAGGATGCGGTCAATGTCGCCAAATCGTTTGACGAGGCGCTCGGTATCAGCGGCGTGATTCTGACCAAACTGGACGGCGATACCCGCGGCGGTGCGGCACTGTCCGTTCGCGCGGTGACCGGCAAGCCCATCAAATTTGCGGGCACCGGCGAAAAGCTCGACGATTTGGAGGTCTTTCATCCCGAGCGGATGGCGTCGCGTATTCTCGGCATGGGCGATGTCATGTCGCTGATCGAACGCGCCGAGCAGCAAATCAGCGAGCGGGAAGCGGAAGAGCTGGCGCGCAAGCTGCGCGAGGATGCGTTTGATTTCAACGATATGCTGGATCAGCTCCGTCAGGTGCGGAAGATGGGCGATATCAAATCCATGCTCGGCATGATTCCGGGAGTGGGCAACAAGCTGCGCGATGTGGAGATCGACGAGCGGCAGTTTGACCGTTTGGAAGCCATCATTCTTTCGATGACCCCCGCCGAGCGGGAAAAGCCCTCGCTTATCAACCCTTCCCGCAAGCGGCGAATCGCCGCGGGCTCCGGCATGAAGGTGGAGGATGTCAACCGCCTTATCAAGCAGTATGAGACCATGCGGCAGATGATGAAGCAAATGAAAGGCGGCAAGGGCAAAAAAGGCAAGCGGCGGAAAATGCTGCTGCCGGGGCTGGGCGGCCCGGGCGGCTTTTCGCCCATGGGATAACCCCTGAATTCAGTCCGCAGGCGCTACTGTTTTGCGGTTGAAGATACATATATATCCTTTTTAATCAACTGGAGGTACCAAGTCTATGGCAGTAAAAATCAGGCTGCGCCGTATGGGCGCAAAAAAGGCGCCGTTTTATCGCATTGTGGTGGCGGATTCCCGTTATCCGCGTGACGGCCGCTTCATCGACGAGGTTGGGTATTACAATCCTCTGACCGATCCCATTGAGCTCAAGCTCGACACCGAAAAGGTGCAAAAATGGATCGGCAACGGCGCCCAGCCCACCGACACCGTGAAAGCGCTGCTCAAAAAAGCAGGCGTGTAAGCGGATACTATTTGCTTACATGTGCCGGTAAGCTTTTAAACGGCACAAAGAAAGGAAGTACGAACACATGAAAGACCTGTTGAAAGTCATCGCACAAGGCCTCGTGGAAAACCCCGATGCGGTCGTTGTCACGCAAGACGAGCCCGCAGAGGACGGCACCATTGTTCTCCACCTGCATGTTGCAGAGGATGACATGGGCCGCGTCATCGGCAAGCAGGGTCGTATCGCCAAGGCGATGCGGACCGTTATGCGTGCCGCCGCTACCCGGCAAGATCTCCGCGTATCTGTGGAAATCGACTGAGATGCCCTCTGTAAACAACACTTTAGCAGGGATTTCTCTTTGTTGGAGTCGCGTTTCGCATCACCGCAAAAGACGGTTCGCCCGTTTTCGGGCGATTTTCCGGAAAATGCAGCAAAAAGGACCGAAGGAAAAAGTCATTCTTTCCTTCGGTCCTTTTTTGTCTTCATGTAAAGAGACAAAAGCCTTTGTGCGAACAAAACCGCACCCGTAAACGCTCTTGTGCCTCTTTGATTTTACACCACGCAAGCACGATGGTAATCTGTCACATCGCTGCCCAACCGACGGTATAGCTCCCCGACATTCGATTGCTTCTGATGTACACGGCGAAGCTCCGCATCTGTCACGCCGATCAGCTCCACAAACACGACCCGTCCGTTTGGCGTATCTATCTGCGGGATTTTCGGCTCCGGCACGGTTATAAAGCCTGTCAGAGCGGATTTCTGCTGAGCGTCGATTCCAACGGTCTGCCCGGTATAAATATACTCAAACGGAGAGAATATTTCATTCTGTGTAAAGGTGATTCTCGCAATATGCTGCAAGATGCCGCATACACATTTGATCTCCGCCTCTTCGTCGGCATGATCGTCCTTTTTCAGTTTGAATGTAAGCTCCATGCCGTAACCGCTTTGTTTGCTGCGCTTTGATGTATTCTCATACAGATCCGAAAGTCCATAGGTGACAAAATGCCAGTAGTCACCGCCGTCATAGATGCTAATCCCGTCCAGCGGGTCGTTTCCGCCGAATTCCCACTTGACCAGTGTACCGTAGTGCTTGGGATTTGTCTGCCCGGGATACAGTGCTTCAAAGGCGGCCGTGATGGCGTCCCATCCGGGCGCTTCGCTTGAGGACTGCGATTGCTTTTTTCTTTTTTTACCGAAAATGTTACCGAACATTGTTTACCCCATCCTTCTCTTTTTATATAGACACCTTTTATATAAGCACCGTATCTGCGCAAAAAAGCAATCCGGCCGTACCGGTAAGACAGCCCGAAAACAAGCCGTGCTTGTTCCCATCTTGCATCCGATGCTTTACACAGACTCCGTTTCTGATTTTGGGGCTGTGCCGTGTTCCTTTGCCGCAAAAACCGCCCGAAGCGCCTTTAGCGGGAGCTTCGGCTCTCTTTGGAAGGTGAGCAAGCCGTTTTGCTCCTGCTCCACATCGGTCAGCTGTGTATAACAAAAGCCGCTGAACACACCGCAGTCCAACACGGCGCGGGTGAGCGACGAAATGCGCTCGAGCAGCGCCTGCTCATCACAGGCGGCGTCCCCGTAGCCCCAGCCGCTGTCTTTTTCAAGCCGCGTGCCGCCGTATTCGCTCAGGATCAGCGGCTTGCCCGCGGCAAGCGGCGAAAGCACAGCGGCGTTCTCTGCCGCCGCGCAGTAGGTTTCGGCAAGCGCCGCGCCGTCCTGATTATAATCGTGAATATCATATATATCGGTCTGCACATGCGTCCAGCCGGACGCGTCGATGATCGGCCGCGTGGGATCCAGCGCGCGCACGCTGTTCACAAGCGCGCAAAGCGCCTCCCGATTCTGATGGGCGGGAGACTCGTTGTGCAGCACCCATGTGACGATCGACGGATGGGAAGCGTCCCGCTCAATCACCTCCGCCCAGTCCGCCGCAAACGCCTCCAAGGCATCGCCGTCGGTGACATCCAGTCCCCAGCTCGGCGCTTCTCCCCACACCAGATATCCCAAGCGATCCGCCTCATACAAATACCGCGGCTCAAATACCTTTTGGTGCAGGCGCGCGCCGTTAAAGCCCATGGCCATCGCCAGACGAATGTCTTTTTCGAATGCCCCGTCATCCGGCGCCGTCCATACGCCGTCCGGGAAAAAACCCTGATCCAGCACCAGCCGCTGATAAACGGGGCGATCGTTGATGAGCAGGGAATGGCCGTCGAGCGACAGCGACCGCAGGCCGAAATAGGAGCTGACGATATCGGTTTTTCCGTCGTGTTCGTACACCACCTGCGCATCGTACAATGCGCCGTGGCCGAGCTCCCACAAATGGCGCTCGGACAGCGCAACACTCAGCAGGGCGACCCCGTTTCGAACCGGCACACTGTCCTGTCCGGTCGGCCTTCCGTCAAAAAAGGTGCGCAGGGTCACGCGGCCGTCGGCCGCCGGATGATTCAGCCTGACCTGCGCAAATACGCACGGCTTGTCAATATCGGTTGTAAACCGCAGCGAACGGATATAAAACGGCGTATCAATGATCTGCAGTGTCACCGGCTGCCAAATTCCGGTGGTGCGGGTATAGCAGCAGCCGCTTGACGCAAACTGTGCGCTCTGCTTGCCGAGCGGCTGCTTGCCGCTGCGCGTATCGTCCCGTGCCCGCAGCACGAGCACATTCTTTCCCTCGTGAACAAACGGGCGGATATCCGTTTGAAACGGCGTGGAGCCGCCGCGGTGTTCGCCTGCCGATATGCCGTTGACCCACAGCGTCGCGCGATAATCCACCGCGCCGAAGGTAAGGAGCAGGACGCCCCTGCATTGCTCCTTTGTGAGCGTAATTTCCCGTCGGTACCACACCGCCGCCATAAAATCGCGCTCGCCGATTCCCGACAACGGCGATTCGGGCGCGAACGGCACCGTGATGACGCGGTCAAAGCCGCCTCCCGCGCACGCCTCTCCTGTCGGCAGTCCCCGCTGCTCGCCGCTGTCGCCCGCATCCACGCAAAAATCCCATTCGCCGTTAAGCGTCATCCAGTTTTCCCGCCGCTTCTGCGGGTCAGGGAAGGCCTCTCTCGGATTCCTTTGTGTCATACCGATTCCCCTCTTTTTTTCGATGTTTCAAGCGGCGAAGCAGCCCTATATGCCTATCAAACGGCGAGATGCCGGATATACTTTGCAGCGGGCGACGCAGCTCCACATGACCGAACGCGTCGATCAGCGCCAGCACCATCATAAACACACCGATCAGCTTCGGGGTAAACAGCGGATAATCAAACATCCCGCACACCGCAAAGCCCGCGCAAAACGCGATAATCGCCGCGCCGTACATGCGTGTCCTGTGGGTATTCATAATCAATTCAAACCCGATGCGAAACAGCTTCCAAATCAAAAAAAGCAGCAAAATAAGCGCGACCGCTCCGCCCTCTGCAAGCCATTCGATAAACACATTGTGCGCGTGCGGTGCGCCGATGCCGTTTTGCGACAGGCGATCCCACACAGCCCCCACGCCGGCGCCGTATCCGAACAGCGGGCGCTCCAAAAATAACTGCAGGGAAATGCCCCACACATCAAAGCGCTCCAAAATCGACACATCGCTCGTGCTGCCGACGGACAACAGCCGCTCATAAACCGTTTCGGGAATCAGCAGCACCACCGACGCCCCCACAATCAAAATGGGCACCAGACGGCGGATATTGGCGATGCACATCACAACGGCGATGGCGCCGATCGCCAGATAGCAGCCGCGGGAAAAGGTAAAGAGAACCCCCATCACGATGAAAAGCAACGACAGGCGGCTGATGATTTTGGCGGCGCTGCGCTCCCCCGTAAAGGCGTACGCCGCCACAAAGGGAAGCAGCATGATCGAAAACTCCGCAAATATATTCGGATTGGAAAAGGTCGCCGCCGCGCGAATCCCGAGCGAATGGAGCGAAACCGAAAAAGGAAACAGCGCATACACCTGTTTGTCCACAAAATCCCACACCTGAAGCGGGATTGCCTGTCCGAGCAGCGCATTCAGCACATATTGAAAACAGGCAAGAAGCCCGAGAATACCGGCCACCAGCGAAACCGTCAGCAGCAGCACCTCGATGCGCTGCCGGTCGATGAGGATGTTGAGCAGCGTCAGATACGCGAGAAACATGATCAGCCACAACAGCACCGTACCCGTGCTGATCAAAAGCGATTTGGCCCAAAGCAGATGAATCGTCATATACGCAAGATACAGCAGCATAATAACCCCCGCCGTACCGAAGCGTATTCGCTGATGCCGCCGTGCGGCGTCCCGCTTGGCGCAAAAAAACGCGCCGATCGCCAAAAACGGCGCTATGTATTCGGGAAAGAGCGGGATGCAAGCAAGCAGCAGCAGCGCCTGCACCCACGGGCGGCGCACATCAAAGCTTGCGAGCGTCTCGTCATAGGAGCCTTTCCGCTTGACCAATACAGCCGCCTCCTTCCCTCATGTTTTCAGGCATCCCTTCAAAAAGCCTTCCGAAGTATAGGGTAACTATAGCATATTTGTAATAAGCTTGCAAGGAAAATCTGCCGCTTGCAAAAGCGCCGACGCCTTTTTGCTCTCCTATCCCCGCTTTTTAAGAGCGCCTTTGTCAGTCAAGCCTTTCGCTTAAAAATAAGGCGATGCGAAAGCGCCTTTTATGCC
>JBJEIR010000150.1:0-8799 GCA_051877215.1 Acutalibacteraceae bacterium
CGGCGCAAACACCCGCTCGCACCAGACATCCTCCATAGAATTATAAAGCCCATAGAGAATTTTCATGCCGAGGTGCGACATCCCGACCTCATATAAATCGGGAAAGCAAAACGCAAACCGAACCGTCATTTTCGACGCGTCTTTATACACACTGTTGAGCTCGCCGCCCGTATAGCGCGCCGGCTTTTGAACCCGCAAGAACAGCGATTCAAGACGCTCTTTATCCATGGTCATCATACTGTTTTCCCCTGTTTCAAAGATTTGATGACCGTATTATACCGTATTTTTGGTATCTTTTCAATTCCCCTTGCGAAAAAGTATCATCAGTCCGACATACAGCGCCGCCGCAAGCAGCGTAAAATTATATCCGCTTACAAGAAGCAGCAGCGCCCCCAGCGCAAAAAGCGGACAAAATACAACAATCGACACCGCGGTCATCACTTTGGCTGTCTGATTTGCAGGAAGGCGCGCGCTCAGTGCGGCCTGCAATATCCGTCCGCCGTCAAGCGGCAAAACAGGCAGCATATTAAAAGCAAACAGCGCGGCGTGCATCAGCACGCAAACGCTCGGCGCGCCGCTCCCCCACAGCATCAGCGCGCAAACCGCATTGGCGAGCGGCCCCGCCGCCGCCACAGCAGCTTGTGCGCCGTTTGAGAGGGGCGTACCCTCGGAAATACGCATATTCATTCCGAAAAAAGAAAAATGCAGACAGGACGGTCTGCCGCCGAGCAGCAGCAGCACCGTCAGATGTCCGCATTCGTGCAGGAGTGCCGCCGCAAAGCCAAAAGCCGACAAGCCCGTTTGATCCACGGCCAGCAGCAAGACCAGCGTTGCGGGAAACAGCAGGCTCAGGCGAAGCTCTGTTTTGAAGATCCATATATCAAGCATAGGTCTGCTCCGGCACAATCAAAGCGGGATCGATCCGCTCACCGTTTATGTACCACTCGATATGAAGGTGGGGGCCTGTTGAGCGTCCGGTGCTTCCCACCTTTGCCACCGCTTCTCCCGCCGACACACGGTCCCCCACACAAACCGAGATTTCCGAGCAATGGGCATATAAATATCGGTTGCCGTCCGCGCTTTGTACAATCATATGATGCCCGTACCCGTTTTCTTCATAATCCACATCGACAACGACGCCGTCCATCATGGCAAACAATGTTGTCCCCTGCGGTGCGGCAATGTCCAAGCCGTTGTGCACGGTGGTGTTTTGCGTATCAAAGGGGTCCTCGCGCTCACCGAAACGGGAGGTGATTTCACCGCCGAGAAGCGGAGCGCAAATCATTTTTTCGCTGTCCGTTTGAGAAGAAGCGCTCCCCGCCTCACGCACGACGGCGGAGGCAAGGCTGTATGCCTTTGCGGAAACCGACACCGCATTTGCCGTGTCGGTTTTCCCGCTGTTTGTCTGAGCAATATCCTCTGCCCGATCGGAAAAATCAAAAAGGGAAACAACCGTCGAAATCAGCGTTTGATCCGTGAGTCCTTGCTTTAAAAGCGCCCCTGCGCTTGCAAAAATATCGCCGCCGATCAAGCGCAGCACAAGAGCGAGAAGGATGACCAAAACGCACGCGGCACTTTGCACCAGCAGGAGCTGCAAGCCCTGCAGCCCAAATGCTTTTTTCTTTTTCGTCTCCTGCTGTGTACCCGCCGTCTCCTGCGTTTCCTGTTTATCTGCCTTGTCCCCGTTTCTTTTCGCATCCATCCCGTTCCCCCCTTTTTTTATCGGCCGCTTTGATCAGACGATGATGCAAATGAGTCCGTTGCAGCCCTCATTGATGATTCGTTCAACCGTCTCTTTGAGCTTCATGCGGGCATCGGTCGGCATACGGCACAGCTTGTTGTGAAGCCCTTCGTTGACCAATCCGTAAAGCGATGTGCCGAAAATATTGGAATCCCATATCTTGCCGGGGTTTTCTTCAAATTCCCGCAGCAGATAGCTGACAAGCTCTTCCGACTGCCGTTCCGAACCGACAATGGGAGACACCTCGGTGTTGATGGTTGCCTTGAGCATATGAATAGAGGGCGCCTGTGCGCGCAGACGAATGCCGTAGCGTCCGCTCTGCTTGATGATTTCCGGCTCGTCAAGCTCCATTTCCTCTACGGACGGCATCACAATGCCGTAGCCGGTCGCTTCCACCTCATCGAGAGCGTTACGGATTTTATCATATTCCTTTTTGACGGCGGACAGCTCGAGCATGGTATTCATCAAAGCCGCTTCATCGGAAACATCCAGTCCCGTCACCTCACCCAGCACGCGGTAGAAAAGCTCCTGTCCGATCTGCATGGACAGAGCAACCGTTCCCTGACCGAGCGCAATCCGATCAATGCGCGCGTTATCCACATATTCACAGGTCAGCAGCGCCCCCGTCATGCCGGATACCTGACAGATTTTTTCCACCGAAGCGGCGCTCTTTCGGATGGCCTCCATCACCGTGCGGCGCACCGGATGCGAACGATCAAGCGCGGTCAACCAGCGCGGCAGACGAATATCCATTTCTCTGACAGGAAATTCAAACAGCACTTTTTCAAGAATGGAGCGGATTTCCGCTTCGTCCATATCAAGACAGTTGACCGGGCAAACCGGCACGCCGTAATCCTCCTGCAAAGCGGCGCACATTTGAAGAGTGTCCGCCGCATGAGGAGTGGTGGTGTTCATAATCACAACAAAGGGCTTGTGAATTTCCTGAAGCTCGCGGATCACACGCTGTTCCGCTTCCAGATATTCCTCCCTCGGAATATCCGTAATGCTGCCGTCGGTCGTCACCACAAGACCGATTGTCGAGTGATCGGTAATGACCTTGCGCGTGCCGATTTCCGCCGCCATATTAAACGGAATTTCCTCTTCATACCACGGCGTTTTGACCATGCGCGGCGCATTATCCTCGATATAGCCGATGGCCGACGGCACGATATAGCCGACACAATCAATGAGGCGGACATTCATTCCCGCCGCGTCGTCCAGCGTGACGGAGACCGCCTGCTCGGGGATGAATTTCGGTTCCGTCGTCATGATCGTGCGCCCCGCTGCCGATTGGGGAAGCTCGTCGGTTGCGCGCTCAAGCACATGAGGATCGCCGATATTCGGCAGCACAAGCGTATCCATAAACCGCTTGATAAAGGTCGATTTTCCTGTCCTTACCGGTCCGACAACGCCCAGATAGATATTGCCGTTTGTGCGGCTGCCGATATCCTGATAAATGCTTGTTTGTGTCATAGTATTCGCTCCTTTTCCCTTTCCGTGATACCTGTCGTTACCACAACCTTATGCGACCTGTCCAATCTTTATGACAAGCAAGCGAAACGGATTTTAAAAAAGCGCAAAAAAATACGCCGCCGCAGAGTCATTCTCTGCGGCGGCGAAACTCAAAATCCGTATCTTTGTCGGCTTTTTTCAATTTCCTATCCACATACCGGCCGGGCAGCTTCATTCGGCGTCCTTTATGATTCGCCGTATGCCTTGAGCGCCTGTAAAATATCGTCGCTGAAACACCTCTCTGCGGTTTCGAGCGCTTGTTCATACATGCCGCCGTCTTGATGCTGCTCCAGCAATAGATTGACAATGTCCAAGCTGCCGACCTGAACCGCCTGAATCAGCAGAGTGGTCGTCTCCTCTCCTTCAACCGTGCCGGAATAAGCCGTCGCACAGCCGTATTCCAGCAACAAACGCACAGCCTGCGTATTCCGTGCCAGCACCGCATCATACGCAGGGATATAGATTCCCGTTCCGTTTACATTTGCCCCGTGTTTTAACAGGATGGATACCATATCGGCCGATATTTGAGCATCATTTGACGCAACCCAAAGAAGCGGCCAGTCGTCCCCCACTTCAATTTGCTCGGAATATTCCCTGTTTAACACATTTGTCGGATGCGCAAAATTCGGGTCAAACGCAGGAAAACGGGCGAACAGCTCTTCCAAAAACGCTGTTTGATTGTTCCGAATGGCGGAGCGCATCAGATGATATATCTGATCATCGGATATATCGCAATGCTTTTGAACAAAATCCAAGGCGTCTTTGTTTGCATAGGTTCCGATCATATGGTATACATATAAGCTTTCCAGCATGGCTTTATCGGCGTCGGAGTAAAGCGTTTCGAGTATCGGGACGCTTTGGGGATTTCGGATAGCGCAAACAAACACATTTTCCTCCTCTGTCAAGGTGGGTTTCATATCCGGAAATTCCGTTTGCAGCCATTCGACCATTTCCGCATCATTATAACGCGCCGCGAGATGCAGCAGCGTCGCCCCGTTTTCATCCGCCATCCACATGCCCCAAGAATCATATTGACGCAACAGGAACGACAGCGTATCCACCGAGCCGAAGGCCGCTGTATACCGACATGCACGAAGCTGTCTTTGCACATCCGTTTCCCCTTCGGCGGCGGCTTTTATCGCCGCTTCATCTCCCGAAAGGATCGCCTGCAAAAATGTATCCTCCATTCCGGCCTTTTCGATGTCGGGAAGGGCGCTGTATGCATAGCGCAGGGTTTGATAGTGACAATACCCATTGGAAAGCAACGCCTCCCCGAGTGTTTGGGCGTCTATGACAGCACCGCAGTCAAGCAGCTCCTTCAGCCTTTTCAGACAAACATCATCGTCTAAGCTGTTTTCCCCGAGCAGCACATCCGGCGGGGATATCTGCGCATAATCGCCCTCGCCGCACAGGTTCACATCGGCGCCCGCATCTAAAAGCTGTTTGTAAAACGGCTCATCGCGGCCAATCGCGTAAATCAACAGGGTTTGCCCGGTGTCGCCGATGGCGTTGGGAGAAGCGCCGCTGTCCAAAAGGAGCTGCGTAATATCCCAATTGCCACGATTATGTCCGTATTTGGCCGCAATAGACAGAGGAAGATGATCCTCGTTTGAAAACTCCGTTCTATCCCTATAGGGCGTATATTCCAAATCGACTCCCTCGGCAATCGCCTCCACGACCCCCTGATAATTTCCCCCGCTTGTATAAAGTGAAGCATGCATCTTTTCATCTGCGTCTGAATAGGAGACGAACGGATTAAATCCATAAAAAAGCAGAAGAAACCACACCCACAGTACGCTGAAAATTTTCTCGATCACACATTTCACCTCCATGCATACCATCCAAATGTAACATAAGCGCCTTATGCGGCTGTATCGTCCGACGAAAGCAGGCGATAATCCGACTCGCACAGAATATCCGGCCAATTCACAAGATCGCCGTATGCGTTCGCTCCGTATGTGTCCGCCGTCGGCGCCATACCGAACGCGTCACGGCAAAACGAAATTGCACTGTCCGCTGTCGTGCCGTCCACGGTCAGACAGCTCCCGTCCGCAAAACGAAGCCGCGGCATATCCTTTCCCGAGAAAAGATCCGATCGGCCGCAAAGCTCGGACGGCTCGAAGGCTTTGTCCGAAAGCAAACGGAAAATCGCGTCCTTGTCGTCAAAGCCGGCGGTATACCATATATCCTCGACCTGCCAGCTTTGAGCCTGCTCTTCAAGAGCCGTCACCGCCTTATACGCAATCAGCAAAAACTGCGCGTCGCTTTCAGGCGTGTCAACGGAATAGACGGAATACAGCCGGTTCTTGTCACTGCAAAAGCGCAGGGTTCCCGCACCGATTTGCCGACATACATCCTGAAGGGACAGACTGCTGTTTCGGCGCAAGGTCGCTTCAAGCTCCTTCGTCAGCGCGATCGGCTCGCAAGCCGGGTCGAAAGGTGCATCGTCGGTTTTCACCGTGACGCTCTTCCCCTCCTCATCCGTATAGCGTACTTGCTTTTCCGCCATTTTCGGAGCCTGATAAGCAGGCGGGGTATACTCCGCCTCGCGGAGCAGTTGTTTGTCTGTATCCAGCAGCAGCTCCGCCCACACGGGCGAACCGTCCGATGCCGGCGTTTCATATACACAGCTTACCAAAAACGGCTCCTCATGCGTTTGATCGCTTTGCCAGCACAGACGAACCCCGCCTTGATTTGCAAACCGATGGCGGGTGTAGATCATCGACTCTCCCTGTGTATAGCCGCCGAGCAGCGGAGATTCACAAATATCCAGCAAGTTCGTGTGCTCCCTCACATCGGAAAGCGTCGTCACGCCGTATGCCAGATCGGTAAAATACGCCGGATCGTCAAACCCCGCCGTATATAAACGATCCGTAATACGCCAATCCGTCATGTCCGTCGCCTGTTCAGAGCCCTCATACGAAACAAACAAATAGCCGGTATCCCCGCTCATTTGCGCCGTCACGGCATGAACGGAATAGCAGATGTTTTTGTCCGCCCGATACCGCAGGCAGTCAATTCCGATCTTCTCCCTGAGCTGCGCCATCGTTTCCATATCCCGCAGTTCACGATAAAGCTCATTTGTAACGGTAAGAGGATCGGTCTTGAGCGCGTCGAAAGCCGTCTCATTGTCTGCCGCAAGCTGCTCGAGCTGCCCGTTGTTTTCATAGGAAACCGTGTATCCCTGCTGTCGGCAGCCGCCAAACAGCATCAACACAGCCAAAAGCCATATACCGACCGATACGACTGCTTTTCTCCGTCTCATAGCCGCTCTCCCCCTATATTTTATTTAATAGAACTGCGTAAATAAACAATATCTTTTGTAAAATAATAGCATTTGCAGTCGTTTTTTGTCAACGAAATTTATAATTTATCCCTATTAATATGAAATAATTTTGTGAATAATTTCGCAAAGCACCTGCTATCCCCTGTTTTGCTCTCTTCGAAAAAACCGATTCCGGCTTGCCTGCAATTAGCCGTTCAGCGCCCTAAAAATGCAAACAATCCGCCGGACAGACAAACTGTACGACGGATTGAAAGCAGCGCAAAATCATTTGATTTTTACGGTAACAAAGCATAGAAAGCGGCCGATTTATTCTGTCAGCAACGCTTTGATGCGGGCGACGGCTTCTTTGGTGCGCGCCTGATCGCCGAAGGCTGTCAGGCGGAAGAAGCCCTCTCCGTTTTCACCGAAGCCGGCGCCGGGCGTGCCCACCACATTGGCCTTCTCAAGCAACAAATCAAAGAAATCCCACGACTTCATGTCGTTTGGGCATTTGAGCCAGATATACGGCGAATTGACGCCGCCGGTATACCAAATGCCCAGCTCATCCAGCGCGGCGCTGATGACGCAGGCGTTCTCGCGGTAAAAAGCGAGATTGTCCCGAATCTGACGCTGTCCCTCTTTGGAAAAGACCGCTGCCGCGCCCTTTTGCACGATATACGGAACGCCGTTGAACTTGGTCGTTTGGCGACGCAGCCACATTTTATTGAGCGACATACCGTCAAAGACCAGCTCCTTCGGCACGACCGTATAACCGCAGCGCGTGCCCGTAAAGCCCGCTGTTTTCGAGAAGGAGCAAAATTCGATTGCACAGGTGCGCGCGCCCTCGATCTCATAGATACTGCGCGGCAGCTCCTCCGTGACAAACGCCTCATACGCCGCGTCAAACAAAATCACCGCGCCGAGGCGGTTGGCATAATCCACCCAAGCCTTCAGCTGAGCGGCGTTATACACCGCACCGGTGGGGTTGTTCGGCGAGCAAAGATAGATGATATCCGCCTTGACCGACTCGTCAGGCAGCGGCAAAAAGCCGTTTTGCTCATTGGCGTTCATATAGAGAATCTTGCGTCCCGCCATGAGATTGGTATCCACATAAACGGGATAAACGGGATCGGGCACCAGCACCGTATTATCGACGGCAAACAGGTCGAGAATGTTGCCGATATCGCTTTTGGCGCCGTCGCTGATAAACACCTCGTCCTGTTCAACCGGCAGCCCGCGGTCGGTATAATACGCCCACACCGCGTCGCGCAAAAAGGCATATCCCTGCTCGGGGCCGTAGCCGTGGAAGGTTTCTTTCTTTCCCATTTCATCGACCGCGCCGTGCAGCGCTTCGATGACCGCCTCGCACAGCGGCAGGGTCACATCGCCGATGCCCAGACGAATGATGTCCGCATCGGGATTGGCCTGCTGAAACGCCGACACCTTATGGGCGACGGTCGAGAACAGATAGCTTTCCTTGATATCCTGATAGTGTGTGTTGACTTTCATATGCTTTTCTACCCTTTCCGATAGGCGGGCAAAGCACGCCGTTTTGCCCGCCGGTTATTTCAGAATTTCAGATCTCCACAACGCCCTCAAAGGCGATTTCCGCGTTGCCGGTCATGAACACCGCGTCATCCGTATACCGAATGACCAGATTACCGCCCTTGAGCTTCACGGTGACATCCTCACCCTTTTTGCAGTAGCCGTTTTCCACGGCGGCCACCACCGCCGCACAGGCGCCGGTGCCGCATGCCCATGTCTCTCCGCTGCCGCGCTCCCATACGCGCATTTTCAGCGTATGGTCGTCGATCACGCGGATAAACTCGGTATTGATGCGCTCGGGGAATTTCTCATGATTTTCAAACATCGGACCGATCGCATCCAAATCCAGCGTATCCGGGTTGTCACAGAACACCACCGCATGCGGATTGCCCATGGAAACACAGGTCACGCGGTATTCCTTGCCGCCCACCGTAATCGGACGGTCAATGGCGCGCTCGCCGTCATAGAGCACCGGAATTTTTTTCGGCTCCAGCTCCGCCTTTCCCATATCGACGGTCGCTTCCTTGACCTTTCCGTCAAATTTATGCAGCGTAAGCGTTTTGATGCCGCTTAAGGTATCAATCGTCAGCTTCTCTTTATTCACAAGTCCCTTGTCATACAGATATTTTCCGACACAGCGAATCGCGTTGCCGCACATCTTTCCCTCGCTTCCGTCGAGATTGAACATACGCATACGGGCGTCCGCCACATCCGACGGGCAGATCAGCACCACGCC
>JBJEIR010000151.1:0-8742 GCA_051877215.1 Acutalibacteraceae bacterium
TTCGGCAAAGTATCGGGCGGCGTTCTGAAAAACCGGTATCCGAAAGGATTGCGCCGATAAACCATTCCTTTTATGAGAACAGCTTACATAACCCAAAAATTCCGATCGATATAAAAACCGCCCCGGATTGTGTAGACAGTACAATCCGGGGCGGTTTACATTGTCAAAGAATTTTGGCTAATACGATTAAGCGAGCGCAACGCGCACAAGCTCGCGGGCATCAATGGTGTCGGTCTCACCGTTTGCATTATAGTCTCCGGCACGAAGCTGCGCGGTCGTAAACATCGAACTATCCATCGATGTCAACGCACGAAGAAGCACGCGGACATCATCTGTGCCGATTTTTCCGTCGCAGTTCACATCGCCTCTGACAACAATTTCATAGCTGACCAGTTCCTGCGCACCATCCGTCACTTTTACGACCTGACCGGTCTTGAGCGGCGATTCGGCAGTGATTGCTGTATCATTTTCATATACAGCAACGGTATAATCGGAGATGACATTGCCGACAAAATCAGCAACCGTACCGATGTTCACACCCGTAACAAGGCCATTGTCAAGTGTGTAAACCTTCGACTTCAGCGTCACATTTCCGGTGTTTACGGAAGAACCGGTCTTATAAACACCGTCGGCATAGGTCACAATCGCATTGGAATCGGCAATTTGAATCGCATAGAATGTGGCTGTACCGGCGGCGCCCAGCGTCACCTTCACTTTCTGCACAGCGCTCATGCCATCGGCCGGAATCACATTGTTATAGCTGAAATAGCTGTACAGATCCATAGAGGTTGTCCCGCTCCACGCAGGGATCAATCCGTTCGTAGGAAATTCATCCATAAAGTTATAACAATAGTCCGCCGCCAAAGACACGGTGCCGGTACCGTTGGTGTTAAGTACGGTAAGCGTCACATTAAACGGCACGGTCGAATCGGCAGAAAGGAGGAATCGCTTCAAATCCGCAACAGCAAATGCTTCGTTGATGTCAAACTCCAATTCAAAACCGTCGGTGGTATCGGCGGTAACGGTGAGCTTGCCGTTATCATACACATAACTGCCCAATTTCGAGGTATCCGGGATAACAATGGCATCGGGCTGCATCAAGGTTTTGTTGACCGATTCCGTCATCAAGTTGTATGTAGTATCCTTCACCAATCCCGTCGCGGTTGCGAAATAGCAATACTCAATACGGATCGAGGAATTGGGCGCAAGGTAAAAGCGCACTTGGTCAATACGGTAACTTTGTTCCGGCTTCCACCAATCAAGAATGCTGATTTCCAGTTGCTCTTCGGTCGTCATATACGACGCCGTGGCGGCATTTACAAGCTCGTCACCCGAATTGCAGTCGCGCATCATCCAGTAACCGCTGCCGGAATGCGTCAGGCCGAAATAGTACCCGTTCCCGGACAAGGGCGTCGTCTTTAAAGACAGATAAGGCGTCGTGATCGTGCCCAGTGACTGAGGCAACAAGAGGTCGAACTGACCTTGATCGGTGCTGTTATTGATAATCGTCAATCGGCCGTTCGCATCAAACGAATAGCTGATATTGTTTGTATTGGGTGCGGAACTATAAGCCATGGCATCAACGCCGATATATTTTCCGTAGGTTGCAAGGCTTGCCCAGCCCTCTGTTCCGTCTTCCGTGATAAGCTTACCCCAGTTCCCCGAAAGCTCCGTCACCTTCACAATATCGCCGTTGGCCAGCGTTGTGACAATATCATAGGAAGTGGCGGGACCGGTACGCACATTCAACGGATCGGTCGCATCGGCTGTGATTTGATAAGTGCCGAGCTTAGACGCTGTCGTACCGCCAGAGCCGGTTTGACCGTAATCACGGTTGATAACCGTAAACGTAGGCGTAACAAGGCAGAACCAGTCAAGCGTCAGCTTGGTAGAAGTGGAGAGCCAGCTCTGCGTCACCCAGCAGTCACCAAGGCCGGTAGTACCATAGGTGTTTGTACCGCGAGACGAGCTCGGCGCGCTGTCATAAATATGATATTTGCCGGTTGAGGAATCATATTCAAGAACCGCGATAAAGTGTCCGTACACATGACCGATGGCCACGCCGCCGGATGCGAGATGATTCTTCAGTCTGGTCGAAGACGCGCCTTCCCAGTAGCCGCCGCCATCCGAACCGCAATCAACGGTAAAGCCATACTGTTCACCGTATTTGGCCTGCAGCTTCGGATACAGAATGCCGCGGATGGTGCCGCCGCTGGAATAGTTGTACGCTTTAATGTCATATGCCCACTGGCATACTTCGGTAACACTCATCTCGTTGCCGGTGACAAAGCCCACCGCATTGACAATCGAGAAAATGCCGCAAGCAGTGTCATAGACCGATTTGCCGCCGTAATAAACGGATTTCCATTGGGTTTCCCATTGGCGTTGAATGGCGCGCGGCACAACGGCTTCCGCCGACACAAAACTCAGCGGTAATGTAGAGATGCAGAGCATCACACAGAGCATAAAGGCAAGTAGTCTTTTTCCTGTTTTCACGATACATGCTCCTTAAAGGTATTTTTCAAAGCAACGCAAGCTTTGGCACCTATAGTATACCATAAATTTAGATTTGTGGATAGTGCCTGAAGTGACAATTTAAGTGCGCTTTTTTTGTCGGTTTTGCCCATATTGTTTGGCCGCGCAAAAAAGAAAACCTCCGGCATAAGCCAAGTATCCGTAAGGATACTTGGCCGGTTTTATTCGCGCGACACGCGAGTGATATTGCTAAAGCAGTGATATTTGGCGTCGCCAAGTGTTATTGCCTTCGGCAGTTTAAGGGCGAAAAAAATATAACTGAAATCGCAAGATTTCAATATCATTTTCCGAAAAGGAAAATCATATCACTACATAAAAATGACTACCCGAAAAAGAGGTTTGTTTTTACTCTTCTTCGGGTAGTTTTGTCTTACACCGTTACAAGCAGGTTCAAATTCCCATTCAGGTTTAAATAAACAACCTCCGGCATAAGCCGGAGGCTGTTAACAATTCCATATAACGATCAATCAAGCACATAGACATAAACATCGCGGCGCCCGAACGCATAGCATTCTGCCAGCGTATCAAAGAACAGGTCGGTGATGGTATTGGTACCGTTGTACACAAATCCGCCCGTATCTCCCGCAACGCAATAACCATATACAAAGCTGCCGTCAACCGATGTGATATACAGTCGGGTCCCGTAAGGAATGACATTCGGATCGACAGCCACAACGCCGCGCTGCGCCTTCATGCCAGAAGCGGTATACTCACCGCACAAACCGTTTTCATTGGTATACGCTGTGGCAGAGCCCGTATATACCTTACTGTAGGTGAAAGAGCCTGTGGAGCCTCCCCCGGATATAACGGCATCCGCCGGAGCACTGATCGGCTCCTCATATGTGCCGACAATGACCACTTCGTTTACCGGCTCTTTGGAGACGGTCTCGTTGATTTGGACGCTCTCAACGACCTTGCCGTTGACCAAACGGTCGCGGTAGGTCTTTGTCACTTCGCCGTTGACACCTGCTGTTTGTACGCGCGTCTCGCCCTTGTTGAGATCAGCACTTTCGTAGCTTGCAGAAGAATAGGGTATCGCTGCAAGCTCCTGACGCTCCGCATAGGTCACGCGATCCACCGTCAGTTCGGCAGATTCCGTCAGCACCGTATCAAGCGGCATACTGGTGATATCGTCTTTTGAAAGTCTGACGCCGGCCTTTTTCAGAGCATCGGCCACCGTGCCTTCTGTCATGCTGATCACGCGCTTGACGCCGTCAACCGAAACAGATATGTCAAAAGCTCGTTCGACATTGATTTCGCCTCGGGCAAATTGCCATTCGGCCGTCACAACATCTTCTTCCTCCACTTCCAATCCGAGCGCTCTCAGAATGGCGCCGGAATCCGTGGACATACTCATGATGCGGTGGTTTTGTTCACCGTCGGAAATGCTGACCAGTCTCATATTTACGGTCACATATCCAATCATCAGCGCAATGGCTGCCAACAGGGCAGACATTGCCACCATTCGGTGACGCAAAACGGTTTTGATTTTCACCGCCGTGTGTTTTATGCGTTCCATCAAATCTCCCTTTCTTTTGACGGTCACCGACGATCGGCGGCCGCAGGAAACAGCTTTTATCAAATTTCAGCGACAAAATACCCGCCGCTGCTGAAAAGCTGTCCCTTTCTTTGCCGTGTACAGCATCGGCTTCCCCAATCCGATGCGCTTATCTTTTCACGTTCAAGTAAAGATTTAAAAAAGATCTATTACAAATAGTTTTAACAGACCTGACACGGCAAATCACAGAACAGTGTGTTCATTGGTGGTATTGCGAAATGTATTATACGCATTTCACTTCCGCATGTCAAACAGGAAAAGAAGCTTGGATTTATGCAAAATGTACAATATAAGTGGTCTTTTCTCAAAATCCAAATCGCTTTTTCCGCATCAAAACGATTGCTTTTCGCTCGACTCTTTGCGACACCAATCCCCCTGTTTTCTTTCCAGAAGATATATAAAACAACGGTTTTTTACTTTGTTTTTTGTTTATTTTGATTGATTTACTTCCTTTTTTTACCATTATTGGGGATAATTATTTTAATTTTGAAAAAAGCCGTAAAATTTGTGCAACCGCACAAATTTCGGTCGCAGAATCCTCTTCCGTCCGCTTAGAAATCGCTTTTTCGTGTCCTTTTTTGTCAAAAATTTCGCTCTGCTCCCGAAAAATGATACTAATTGTATAATTTTTGTCTTCTCATCGACCTATTACCAATTTTTTGAAGCCAACAGCGGCCCTTTTTAAAGGAAACAATTTTGTTACTTTTTTCTTTTTCCCGATTTTTTAGAAATCAAAGCCCCTGCTTGCGTTTTTTGCATCTATACAGATTTCTTTTTCTCTCCTCGACCGCCTGCTTTTATCCTTATTTATATATATAATTATATTGTATATATAATATATATATAATATATGTATATAAATATAAACATATTATATGCATAAATTTATATGCATAAATCCTGCATAAATCCGTTCCTCTCAAAAGCCGCTTCTTCTCCGACGGTTGAGAAAAGCATCTCTTCCTATTTTCATCGTGCTTTGCTTTCCGACGCATACCGCATCAAACAGATAGACCCACTTGACGATTTCAGCATTTGAAAATACCGCAAGCGGGTCGCATCCGTTTCAGACCAATCTATACGAAAGCTTGTTTGTGCCTTTTCAAAGAAAGGGTCCTTCATTTCCTTCTTTACTTTTTCTCCGTGGAAGAGGGACTTCCTTTCAACCGACTGAGAAAATCGTTGAGATAATTGGCTCCTCGGCTCGCGAAAATTCCTGTGAGGACACAGCCAAGGGGCGGCCATAAAAAGGTGATTCCCACCACAGCATAAACATCAGCATTGCAAAAAAAGCAAACGGCAATGCCAATCCCAACCGCAATGATTTGTGTGATCATCGAGTGAGAGCATCCCTTTGAAAAGAGCTTGATAAACACCTTTACATATTCTACAAGCGCCTCCACCGTCACCGACACGGCGACGACCATCATCAACCCATCCATTTTCATCCGCCTTTCGTTCAAGTAGCATAGTGGCCGCGGATATCGCCCGCATTGACCCAGCAAAGTCCGTCATCCAGCAAATACGGATTGCGTGCGCCGCTGATGATTTTGGTGATCACGCCGTGATTGCGCAGCATTTCGGAAGCGGGAATCGCTTTTTCAATCGGATCTTCGGAGGACGCATAGCAGCTTGAAAAAACGACATGGTCGCCGAGTGTATAGGAAAGCGGCGCCTCGCCTGCCGCGGGAATTACAATCACCTGTCCGACATCAATACGATCGGGGTCTTCTATTCCGTTATAGGCGGCAAGGGTTTTGTAATTTGTCTGATACCGCTCGGCGATTTCCGACAGCGTGTCTCCTTTTTGAACGGTGTAACGCTGCTCTTTGCTGCCCGGCCCAACCGGCTCTGTCGGTTTTGCGGGCGAAGAAGTGCCGGCAATCAGCGCGGGATAATCCACATAACATTCGTTCATATCCACATTGCCGCTGATTCCCGATACGATGCCGCTGTTTGTATACTGCCACATACCGTAGCTCCCCGTATACTCACAGTGCGTGTAATACTGTGCCACCCATTTCGTCCAATTGTTAAATACGGGATCGGTCAGTCGGTTTTCCCACCAATTGAGATTGGCGTATACCCCGACAAAAAATCCGGCCTGTTCCAAATCATCGCAAAACACTTTTGCGATTGCCGCATATTGCGAAGGCGTGAGATCCCCCTGAAAATCGCTGTATTCCATGTCATAATAAACGGGATACGACAGCTTTTTCCCGCGCAGCAGTCGGCGCGCGTGCTGCGCTTCTCCAAGCGCCCGCTCGGGTGTTGTCGCATAACAGAAAAAATAGGCCCCGTAAGGGATTTCCAAGCGTTCACATTCGGATGTGTTGTAATCCCACTGCGCGTCGTCCTGATCGACCTGATCCTGTCCGTACCCGCAGCGCAGGACGGCGTATGAGATGCCGGCATTTTTCACCGCTTGCCAATCAATACGCCCCTGCATTTCACTCACATCAATTCCTTTTTTCAAAAAACTCATATCCTTTCACCTCTCTTTTCGTTCTTGTCCGACTTAACAAACCTGTTCATAAACAACATATGCGCCCCTTTGTAAAATGGTGCCTGTCCGTTTGCAGGACAAAACAAAAGACAGTCACGGCCTGACATTTTTCAAGCTGTGACTGTCCTGCGTATTTTTATGCTGTCATTTCAAGAATGCGGCGAGCAGCTTTATTTTGTGCCGAAGATACGGTCGCCTGCGTCACCGAGCCCGGGAACGATGTAACAGTTCTCATTGAGCTTTTCATCCAACGAAGCACAGTAGATCTGCACATCGGGATGTGCTTCACTGAGCGCCTTCATTCCCTCAGGTGCGGCAATAATGCAAATAAATTTGATGCTGCGGGGATGGCGCTCTTTGATCATCGAAATCGCATCAATCGCAGAACCGCCTGTTGCGAGCATGGGATCCAAAACAAATACATCGCGTTCGGAAATGTCACTGGGCAGCTTACAATAGTATTCCACCGGTGTATGCGTCTGCGGATCGCGATACAGGCCGATATGCCCGACACGCGCCGCCGGAACCAGTTCAAGCGCACCGTCCACCATTCCGAGACCCGCACGCAAAATCGGCACAAACGCCAGCTTGCGTCCGGCGATCACCTGACTTTTGGTAACAGTGATCGGCGTTTTTACCTCAATATCACACATGGGCAGGTCACGAGTCGCCTCATACATCATCAGCTCGGTGATTTCCTGAATGAGTTCACGGAATTGTTTGCACCCGGTGTTTTCATCACCAAGAAAGGTAACCTTATGACGAATCAGGGGATGGTCTGCAATAAACGGTTGAACGGACATGATCAATGCGCCTCCTGTTTATTTTGATTGTCTTTTTCTGAGTTCTCGTTCTGCCTGCGGCAGCCGCAGATAAAACGGCCGCAGCGCCGATGCCGTTGTCAGGGCATCCTCTTTGTGCAATCTTTCGGCACAGCGTGCGATGCCGTATGTGCGTACAAAACGCAGCGCAGGCGGTGCGGCAATGCAGTCGAGCTCGTCCTTACAAGCATTATAGCACAATTCGGCACCGTCTCCAACAAAAATTACGGATTTTTTTAATAAAAGAAGCCGTTTTTTACAATCCTCAACAGAAATCGCTTCATCCGGTGTCAATCGGGAGAGTATTCCGTCATCGGAAACAAAGCAAGCGGTATATACCTGCGCACAGCGCGCATCCATGACGGCGCAGATGACCGACGGTGTTCGGATGCCGTCGTAATTATACGCCAACGCCTCAAGCGTCGACACGCCCGCGCAGGGCATATCCTTCTCAAAGCCAAGCCCTTTTGCCGCCGCCACACCGATGCGCACCCCTGTAAAGGAACCGGGACCGCTGCACACGGCAAGCAAATCCATATCCTGCATTTTCATCCCGGCGGTTTGCAAAACGCTTTGTACCATCGGCAAAATGGTTTGACTGTGCGTCAGCGGCACATTCACAAACGCCTCTGACAAAATACGGTTTCCCTGCGTATCGACAATGCCGCATCCCGCCGTCACGGACGAGGTGTCCAAAGTCAGTATGTTCAAAGCGTCGCCCCCTCAACGGTAATTCGGCGGCCGTTTTCCGACAACCGTTCAAACATCACACGCACGGCATCATCCGGCAACGCACCCTCAATGTTCTCGCTCCATTCAACCGCCAAAATCGCACCGCTGTCAATATAATCAAAAAAACCGGTGGTATAAAGGTCCTCCCATGTCTCGATCCGATACATGTCAAAATGTACAAGCGCGGGTGCTCCGCCGTATTGCTGAACAAGGGCGAATGTGGGGCTGGATACCGTGTCGGCGGAAATTCCGAGTCCCCGTGCCATGCCGCGCACAAACGCCGTTTTTCCCATACCCAGTCCGCCGAACATCGCGACGACCGTTCCGCCGTCAAGCGTCTTTACCAATCGCTCTCCGAGCTGTTCCGTTTGCTTTACACTGTGCGTTTCCCATACCACGGTATTCACCTCCGAACCGGACAATAGTATAGCACATTCTCTGTCATTTCGCAACCGAGAGAATCAAACGAGCAAATTTGAGAAAAATTCTTCGGCCCTTCTCTGTTGCAAATAAGAATCAGGCATGCGCTGTTTGAAAAACATCCGCCCGATAAATGTGAATTTGAATTTCTATAAATTATGACCTCTTAA
>JBJEIR010000152.1:0-8620 GCA_051877215.1 Acutalibacteraceae bacterium
CGAGCCGTTGTGTGCCATGTCTGTGCCTGCGTAACCGTACATTGTTACCTGATAGCGATAGAGAGTCGGCTGTACCGGGATATAGAAGGACTTCTCAGCGCCGTATTTCAATACCGTGCCGCTGGAATTGATCCAATCCACACGGGCTTTGACTGTGTAATAGCTTCTGCCCTCGGCAACGGTTTTCGGATCAAGCTGCACATCATACCAGGTATTGCTGTTTGACCATACATTTCGGGATACAGATCCGCCGCCGTCGATCCACACTGTCTGCTTGACATAGCAGTTTTCGGATTCTGCGGGGAAATTCAGAGCAAACCACACGGTATCGCCGTTTTTCGGGTATCCGTGACCGTAGGTCCAGTTGGCAAAGGAATTACCGTAGCTGATGCCGTAGTGATTGTTATTCCGCACACTTTTTGATCCCGGCCATGCTTCGCACAGCTTGACGGACAGTGCAGGAGTAAAGTCCGGCTTGGTTTCCGTGTAGGCGATGCCTACACCGTAGCCCTTGTTGATAATATCATAAAAAGTCAGACGGCTTGAAGCGGCGGATACGCCTGTCCATAATCCCTGTCCGTCCGGTGTGAAAAGCTCGTTGGGATAATACCGGTTGGTATAGTTAGAAATAAAGCCCCAGCTTGCAGGCGTTGCTGATGAGCCGCCGTTACTGCTTGCACCGAGAATATGCTTACCGTATATGGCAATCTCAGTGACCGTCAACGCATGGTAAACGCTTTCCAAGCGGACATCGTAAATCGGCTCTACCAAAATCTTGTCGCCGTTTTTCAGCCCTGCTATATTTCCGGCGTTCAGCAGGGACAGAACCTTATTCAGATTGGTTGTGTTGTTCTGCCATGTTCCCATGCCGCTCGGCGCAGGGAGCGAGGTGGCAAAACCGCAGTCCGCTTCCTTATAGCAGTTCGTTGTATTCTTGGAAGTGGAAAATCCTGCGTTCTGATTGTTGATAAGCTGTTTCTTATTGTACTTGGTTGTAAATTTATAGGCATTCGAGTATTCCGAATTTCCGTAGGAAGTATTGCGGAATACATCGATTACCTTGCTGACCTTGTTTGATCCGCTTTTATCAACAACGCTGAACCGATAGCCGATGCAGTTGTCACCGTCCGTTCGGATGGCGTATCCGTTCGGTCCTGCAGAGGTCGTATTGCCGCCGCCGCCCTGAGAGCTTCCGTCCCATGACAGAGCGCTCACGGAAATCACGAAGGAGGATAAAAGCGTAGCCAATACAAGGAGCATTGACAGCACCCTGATTGTCTGTTTCTTCATATTGTTCACCTTTCCTTCCAAATATAAAGGACTTAACCGCATGGTGTCGGTTAAGTCCGATTGGGTGTCTATTTTGATTTATCCGCAGGTATGGCAAGTCCAGGCTTCTACATACTTTCCGCAGTTGGGGCAGTTGTCGGCGTTTACGAACTGGACGCAGGTGCCGCCTGAACCGTCCCCGCATTTCTTTCCGCATTCCTGACAGTAGACAGCGGGGTCTTTCTTAATATCATACTTTGGGCAGAGCTGCGGGAAGTATCCTGCGTTGCCCCATTCGTCCGTACCGTAGAAGGATGGGCAGGAGTGCGATCCGCAGTAGGGACAGCCCTGTAGTTCAAGATTCTGCACATACGCATGGGTTTCGGGACTGTCGCAGTGATGACCGCTAACCGAGCAGCTATACTTTTCCGGTTCCGTGTTTCCGCCGATGATCACCCCGCCGCTGTTTTCCTTTTCTTCTGTCGGTTCTTTCGGTGTTACGGCTGACGCACCGGTTTCCGCTTTATTCTGCGGTGATGCCGACGAAGTATCGTCTGTCTGTTCATTCGGCGTAAGGACGGTTGCGTCATCCGGAATTTTATCGATGGTCATATTCGTTTTTTCGGTTTCATCTCCCGATGTGTCTGTCGGCTCGGTATCCTGCGGTTTTTCGATGACAACGCTTTGTGAGGGTGCGGAGGTGTCATCGGGAGTGGTTTCTTCCGGTGTGCGGTGTCCCGCTATCAGCACAGCGCAGAGGATAACGGCTACGATTCCTGCAAGGGTTGAACCTGCGATGATTAAAATTTTCTTTTTGTTTTTCATTTTGCATTCCTCCTAAAATTTATCGTTGAATTTGGACTCTACTCTGATCGGGACGGTTACTTCCGTGACTTTGACTCCGGCGAAGTACAGCGGAACTGTCATACTGTATTCCGCCGCGATTTTAAGGCTGTTTTCCTGTGTATACATAATCCTCGGTTTCGTCAGGCGGTACAGCTCGTTGCCGTCCTCACCATAAGAATATAACAGGTTTTCCGACAAGTCCAGCGAGTTGTAGGAAGAAAATTCGGAAATAAATTCGGAATTATCAATAGACTCCGTATAATCGTTTCCGTTCTTGATGGAGTTGTATATCTCGATGGAGTTTTTCATCACAAAGCTGTCAAGGACGATGCGGGCGTTGCGTTCGGTGATCCGAATCATATTCACCGCAGAGGCAAAGGTCATAAAAACAGCAATCAGCATACATAGTATGACGATCATCACACAGGCGGGTATATAGCCGTCACCGCGTTTGTTTCTCATATGCACCACCTCTACTTCCAATACTTTTCCGACAGTCCTGAGCGAGTCACCGAAACCGTTACGGGAATTCTGAAAACTCCGAGTCCCTTGACATAGGTGTGCTTTGATATCGTCACCCACATTTTTTCGCCGAGCTGAACCCTTCTGTATGAACTGTTGAAGTATTCGTCTGCGCCGTAATCAATATCATAATAGTAATATTCATCCAGCATATCCGAATCGCGTCCCCAAAAGTCATCGCCGAAGCAACCCGAATAGGTTGCCGCCTCAATCAGTTCCTCCGCAATCTGATCCATCTCGATTTTCAGCGTAACAAAGCTGAAAATGTTGACGGCGATTACCAGCACCATCACAAAGACTATTACGCCGACGCAGATGTCGATATAGCCTTCCGCTTTCTTGTTTTTTATCAGTTGTTTTATCATGGCGATCCCTCCCTTAACCGAACAATACGCCGATAGACGACATGATCTGAGCGAGGATAACCACGATATAAATCAGCATAAAGCATAAAAGCAGGCACATGGAAAGCCGTTTAACCTTTCGCGGTACCTTCTGAGCCTGCAGGCGGAGCTGTTGGCGCTGAATATCATTGAACTTGATGGACAGAGATGCCCAATACATAGCCGTGTCATCTCCGCGCAAAATACCGATAAGTCCTCGGCAGACATCGCTCATCATCGAGGAGCCGACGCGGGCTTCCAACCGTGTGATTGCCGCCTCATAGTTGCCCGAACGCATATCTGCCGCCGTGATATTCAGCTCATGCTTCATTTCAGCGCCTGCGTTTTCCGCATAGCTTTCAAGCATATACAGGACATCACGATTGTGCTTGAGGGTTTTATCTATGGTGAACACCAGTCTTGGCAGTTCATATTCGATACGGCTGCGTTTTTCCTTGATTCTGCGGCTTACCGACTTCACCTCTCGGTTATACAGAAAGACGGCAAGGAACAGAACAACAGGACACAGCAATGGGAATATGAAAAGCATGGGTATGGCAAATACGCCTATAAGCAAGGCTTTTACAATGGCGTTTGCCTTGAACATTTCGGGGGATATATCCATTTGCGCGGTTTTCAGATCGGCTTCAAGCTGCGCCCGTTTGAATTCGTTGAGCCTTAACTTTCCGGCAAGCCATACGGCAAGTCCTTTGAGCCAGACATCCAAGCCGGAGGTTTTCTCCTTTTGCTGTTTTGAAAGGGATTCCACAGCTTTGGAGGTTTTATAGTACGGAATCGCATAGATATCCGCCAGCACAAAGAACAGCCCTGCGCCGATCAGTGCGCCGATTATTGCCTGTAACATTTTTAAAAACCTCCTTTACCGTTTATATTGTATGGGCTTTGTAAACTTCAACATAAACAGGGCGGTAATCAAAATGACCGCACCGCATATGCCAAGCACAGCTTTTCCGGGTGTTGAAAACATAAGGGTGTTAAACCAATCCTTGTTGAGCAAATACAAAAGCGGGATATTGCCCACAACAAGAGCCACCATCATCCAATACTCATTTCGGACGGAGGAGAGCATGGTTTTTAGCTCGCTGTTGACGATACGCACATCGGTCAGTTTGGCAACCACCGACAAAAGCGTATCCTTGAGCGTTCGGTCATCCTGACATTGAATGACCGTGTCGCACCATTCTCTGAATATCTCGTCGTCCACCTTCTCCCGTAGATTAAACAAAGCCCTTTTGATATTGGAGGATACGGCGGTTGCGTCACCCTCAAACGCACAAAAAACCTCACGCAGCGGCGGTTTGATATACGAAATATTTTCTCTCACCGCGGATACGATATCGTCACTGCGGATATATGAGGTCGTGACAATCGAGAGTGTGGTTTCCAGTTCCTCTTTGGTGCGCTTCTCGTAATAGGAAAGCGTATTGGCGATATAGAAGAACGGGAGCAGAGCAAACGCCGCCGACAGTACCGGCATCAGAAACAGATTCTCAATAAGGACGGAGAGGATGGCGCCTGCTGCAAAGAGTGCCAGCGACAGAAAGCAGACAAGCGAGAATTGTTTAGATTTTCCCGTAGCTGCGAGTGCGGCCTTCATCTTCATCAGCGAGGAATATATGCCGTGCTTTTTCTTGTTTCCCCGTATTGCTCTCGCTTCATCACGGAGACTGTCTTTCGGCGTAATCAGACTTATCAGATCATCGGTTACCTGTTCGGGAGTCAGTCCCATAAGCAGGGCGATGGCGATAATAATGAGCGCCGAGGCGATTATAGAACAAATCAAGCGTAGTCAGCTCCTTTCACTAAAAATCGGTTCAGTTCGTCCATAGGAACGCCGAATTGCAGTAGCTTTGCTTTCAGGGCGTTGCTCATCAGCTCCGGCTGTTCAAAATGCCCCTCGATCATGAATTTTCCGTTTTTGATTTCATTCTTTGTGATAACATAACGGAACAGAGTCCGATAGGTGCGGCTGCCGTCGTTTCCGATCACGCACTCCGTGATGTCCATAATCTTTCGGGAGTTGTCCTCCAGCTTATGGGCATACACGACCAGCGGGAAAGCCTGTCCTGCCTGCATAAGCGAGGTGGCAAAGTCGATGGGAAAGCGTTTCTGACAAAGCAGAGCCAAACGCATATGGGCGGCATCAGCGGCGGAGGCGTGAATGGTCGAAACAACGGTGTGTCCGGTAAGACTTGCCTCCACAGCGGAGTAAGCCTCGGTGTCGCGCATTTCTCCCACCACAACTATATCCGGGTTGAAGCGAAGAGAAGCCACCACCAAATCTTCTTGTGTGATGTCATAGGCTTCGTTATCCGACGGGCGGGAGAGCGTATGCACCACATTGTTGGTAATTACGCCGTCACGGGTTCTCACCAAGGACAGCTCGCGGGAGCCTGATTCAATGGTGAAGATTCGCTTGTTGTCTGGAATTGAGGTGAGCAATGCGTTGAGGAGCGTTGTTTTACCCGAAGATGTCGCACCCGCCACGACAAAGGAAACACCGTAGCGAAGGCACATACATAAAAAGTCGATCATTTTTCTTGTCGCATTGCCTCCCTTGATAAGCTGTTCGCGGTTGACGCGGGAGGGATGAAGCAGTCGGATGGATACGCTGATACCGCGATCCTCATCCACAATCGGTTCTTTGAGTGCGGTGATACGGGTATTACCCGGCAAATGCCCCTGCGACATGGGTGTGGCGTTGTCAATGATCATGCCCGAATGATGGAGCAGCCGTTTTACAATATCTACAGCGTGCTGTGGGTTGTAGAAATGCTCCGGTGCTTTTTCAATATGCCCGTCAGTATAGGTGATGGCGATATCGTCCCAGCCGTTGACATTGATTTCCTCAATTTCATCCCGTCCGAGGTATTTGGTCAGAACCGAGTATTCCGCCATTTCGCTGTACAGCTTGTCTGAAAGCTCTCTGAAGGACAACCCTTCGACCGTGTATCCGTTATCGTACAGATACTTTTCAATATATGACCGAAGCTGTCCGTACTTGGAGGAATCGGAAAGGGATGCTGCGTAATGCTCTGAAATATACTGCTGAACCTTATGGAGCAGCGGAACAAAGCCGATGGTCTGACTCATCAGATCACCGCCTTTGCAGTTTGGGATATGACGGCACGGTATTTTGAATCGGACAGCCGTTCAGACAATGTGCCGGTGTAGGTCTGCCGCTTTAGCGCCTGACTGTACGGAAGAACAAACTGCACATTCTTGAAATGCGCCGCCACTTCTTCGTTCGGCAGAAAGATGTCGTTTTCCTTTTTGTTCATCACCTTAACAGTGCGGTCGCTGATAGCGGCATACTGTTCCGCATTAGAGGCGTAATAGGTCATACATTTAAGGTCGGGCGATATCATCTGAATGATAACATCCGCCTCGGATTTTGCCATAGCGGACATCAGATCGGCGGGATCGCTGACGCAGTCCACGATGACATATTCGGCAAGGTCGCGCATACAGGCAAAGAGCTGCAGCACCTTGTCCTCGGTCGGGCGTGGATAGGTGTATTTGTTTTCTCCCGCCTTAAAGCCGAGATAACCGAAATTCATCATGGTCTTGACCGTAACCACACGCCTTAGTACATCCTCTTTGTAGATATCTGTCTGATCGAGGGTTTTGCCGATGGAGTACAGGTCGGATTCCTTGCAGTGTGGGAAAAGATATCCCATCAGCGGAACTGACAGATCCGGCGAAAAGAAGAGCACCCGCTGTTTGGTTTCCTCATAGATTTCCTGTGCGAGCTTTAAAGCGGTAACGGTCTTTCCGCTTTCGGGAGAGCCGCAGACGGCGATAAATTTACCCATTCACGCCACCTCCGGCATTCTTAAAGTATTCATCCTGTGTCGCAAGGAACTTATCCGCGTTCTCCTTTCCTCCGCGGTAAACAAGCGCCGCCTGCATGGTGGCGTTGCCCTCATATTTTGCCAGCAATTTTGCCTGTGCGGTATTGACAAGGACTGTGACGGTACTCGGAAGCTCATAGCTGCCGTCATCGTTTTTGACCACAGCGTCCTTATCTATTCCTCCGGCTGTAGTTGTAGTAATCACCTTGACATACCGGAGTTCGCCGGGGATTGTCGATTCCTTTGTGTCGTTATCTGTCACAATAATGCTTATAATATCACCGTTTTGCAGCTTGCCCGAAAGCCCTGCGGCAAAGGTATCGATGGTCACGCTGACTGCAACCTTTGAGCCGTCAAGAGAGGCAAAGACATCGTCGGCGGTATTGGACTCACCGGAAATCTTGGCGGCGGTGAAATAGTCGCCAGCATATAAATCCGAGGCCGCATATTTGCCGACAACCTCCTTTGGATTCTTAATGGTTCCCGCGGGAATCGTATCGGTTTTCACTTTAACGCTTTCGATCTGCGCCTCGGTGATCTGTGCGCCCTGCTTGATATCTTCCGCAAGGCGGATTACGGTGCTTATGTCGCTTGTGAGTCGGTTAACAAGCGGAGCTACCGCAAAGGTAATGACAACGGCAAGCACCATACAGATGATGCCGATTATTGTTCTGTTTTTCAATTCTGTTTCCTCCTGTCAAATGAAATATGCCGCTGTGAATCCCACCGAAAGGTACGGGAGCAGCGGAAAGGATTTGTCTTTCTTTTTTCTGTTCTTGATACCGTTAATAATTACGGCAAGGAGAAGTCCCGCCGTAAGGCCGATTAGCCCCCGTTTTAAGCCGAGCAAAAAAGCGCAGGCGGCAGAGCATTTGATATCCGCACCGCCGAGCGTCCGGTTTCCTGTCAGCAGAGGCACGAGCATGACCGCACCTACAAGAACGCCGCCGAGAATCATGGCAGGAAGCTCGGCCGCTTTGCACCCGATGAATGCCGCAATCACGATCATAAGATGGAGATAGTCGCTGCACTCCCTTGTCCGTATATCGCTATAGGAGGAGTACAGGAGGATAAGGCATAAAATAATACCCCTGACCGTAACTGCGGCACATCCAAAAAAACCAAGCATTGTGACGGTAACGATGGCGGTGATGCCCATAAAAAGCAGAACCGTTTTTCGTTTCTCTCCCTGCTGACCGTTTGCGGCGTACATTGCGATACAAAAGGCAGCAAAGACTGCTCCGATCAGCAGAAGCAGCATACTGACAACGGTGAAGCCGTCCGCCTGTGTTATGGATGAGTAATACGGCAGGATCGGTCTTATCATCATATTCATTAAAATCCTCCTATCGATATAGATTAGCGGCGGGACTCTGCTTTTTCAGAATCCCGCCGCAAAGCTTCGGTTGTTATCAGCCGCTGAAGCTGAAAAGCTCGGTGATCTTGCTGGTCACGGTGGGCATGATGGTTGTGTTGAACAGCGCATACAGACCGCCGAGGAGCAATGCGCCGATGACAACGGCGATCAAAATCTTCACGCCGGAATCGACATAGCCTTCAGCCTTTCTGTTGGCGACAGCGCACTTGGCGGACACGATTGCGGAATTAACCTTATTCTTGATTCTCTGAAACATAACTTTTTACCTCGTTCTTTCTTAGTTTTTGGTTTCGGGTTTAATTAACCCGCATAGTTGAAAAGTTCCTGCACCTTAGAGGTGACGGTGG
>JBJEIR010000153.1:0-8596 GCA_051877215.1 Acutalibacteraceae bacterium
TTGATTGCAGTATAAGACCTCAACCGAACCCTGTCAAGCAGTTCGGACAGATATAGAAAATAAAAAGAAAATCCCAAAAGCGTCGGTTTGCGGCATTTGTTATCCCGAAACGACAAAAAATTTTCAATCCCCCCTGTTGTCGCATAAATGCATCATCATAGATGTCATCGCTTTACATTTGTTTGTGAACATGGTATACTTTTTATGAAAATATTGTTGTTTTTCTTTACTTTTATGTCTGTTTCATCGGAATATAGTATATAAGAATATAGTATATAAGATTGTATATAAGAATTTTTTGTAAAACGGGGGGTGACACCCATATGGACAGTCCTGTATTTTTAGCACATATCGCAGACGACGGTCGGAGACAAACCGTAGAAGAGCACCTAAACGGCTGTGCCAAACAAAGCGCCGCATTTGCCGCCGATTTTGGCGCGGAGGATTTCGGCAGACTGGTCGGACAGGCACATGACATCGGAAAAGCCTCCCAAGCCTTTCAAAAGCGTCTAAGCGGCGGGCCGAAGGTTGACCACGCAACGGCCGGAGCCATTGAATGCGCCAAGACAGACGCCCTTATGTCCGCCTGTTGTGTGGCGGGACATCACGGCGGACTATCGGACTTCGGAAACCCGGTGACCGATCAACCGGGAGATTCCACATTTGTCGGGCGACTAAAGCGGGGCATTCGCGGCGATATTCCGCCCTATACCCAAAGCGGCAAGTTGCCGACAGTTCCGCCGGAGCCGGATTTTCAAAACAACGACTATCTTCGCTCACTTTGGACGCGGATGCTCTATTCCTGTCTGGTGGATGCCGATTATTTGGACACCGAAGAATTTATGTCCGGGGGCAGTATTCGACGGGGAGAATACGATTCTCTTTCCGTGCTTTTGAGCAGGCTGGAACAACACATTGCAGGCTATTTTCCGCCGAAAAACGAATTAAACCGCAGCCGCTGCCAAATCCTGCAAAGCTGCATGGATGCCGGCCTTGGTCAAAAGGGGATTTATACCCTGACCGTCCCCACCGGCGGCGGAAAAACGGTTGCCTCTTTGGCATTTGCGCTGCGCCATGCCGTGAAAAACCATATGCGCCGAATCATTTATGTGATTCCTTACACGTCCATTATTGAGCAGAATGCAGGGGTGTTTCGCCGCATTTTAGGGGATCAAAATGTGGTCGAGCACCACTGCGGTGCAGCCTTTGATTCCGACGAGGAGACAAACGGCACAAAAAGCCGACAGCGTCTGGCCGCCGAAAACTGGGACGCCCCGGTAATCGTCACCACGGCGGTTCAATTTTTTGAATCTCTGTACTCCAATCGCCCCTCCAAATGTCGGAAGCTACACAACATCGCAAACAGTGTGATGATTTTTGACGAGGCACAGATGCTGCCAACGCCCCATTTAAAGCCCTGTGTGGGTGCGATTGCCAATCTGGTCGCTCATTTCGGAGCCACTGCGGTTTTATGTACGGCTACACAGCCGGTTTTGAACGATTTAATTCAATCTTTTGCGCCCCAAATCCACATTCGCGAAATCTGTCCCAATATCTCTGCACTGTATGAGCAGTTCCGTCGTGTATCCTTTTGTAACGCAGGAACACTGTCCCATGCAAACTTAGCGGACAAGCTGTCCGCACATAGCCAGGTGCTGTGTATTGTCAACACCAGAAAAGCCGCGCAGGAAATCTATCAGAAGCTTACGGGAGAAGGAAATTTTCATTTGTCCACACGGATGTATCCCGCGCACCGACAAGCCGTGTTGCAAACCGTGCGAAAACGCCTGGAGAACGGATTGCCTTGCCGAGTGGTTTCCACCTCCTTAATCGAAGCGGGTGTGGATGTTGATTTTCCCGCCGTATATCGGGAAATGGCCGGCATGGACTCCGTTTTGCAGGCGGCAGGCCGTTGCAACCGAAACGGAAAGCGCCGTGCGGATCAAAGCATTGTCACCGTCTTTACCGGAGAGCTCCCGGCTCCCGTTCTGTTTCGCACCAACATCGGCGCTACGATGGAAGCATTGGCCGAAGGCGGAAATCCCGACGATCCCGAAAGCATCCAAAAATATTTTGCCGCCCTTCGTTCTTTGGTTGGCGACAATTTGGACAAAGCACATGTTGTTACCCACCTGCAAAACGGTATTTCCGGCTGCAGTCTTCCCTTTGAAACCGTTGCAAGGGACTTTCACCTGATCGACCAAGCCGCAAAAACCGTCTATATTCCTTTGGAAGACGGAAAAGAATGGTGTGACAGACTGCTGTCCGACTGCGCAACCAAAAGCATCTATCGAAAAGCAGGTCAATACAGCGTGAGCATCTACGAACAGCACTATCAAGCCCTTCTGTCCGCAGGGGACATCACCCCGCTGGATGAGGACAGCGGGGTTTTGACCAATCTCAACTTGTACAGCGAAAATACCGGCCTGTCTATACAGGCAGATACCGGCAAAGCAAATTTTGTTTAAAGAAATAGTATACAACAGAAAGGAGCGATACCAATGTCTGTCACCGTTGAGGTTTGGGGCGATTACGCCTGCTTCTCCAGACCGGAAATGAAAGTGGAACGAGTCAGCTATGATGTGATCACCCCCTCGGCTGCCCGGGGCTTATTGGAAGCCATTTATTGGCATCCCGGTATGCGGTGGATTGTTGACCGTATTCGTGTCTGCGCGCCGATCCGCTTTACAAACATCCGGCGCAACGAAGTCAAGGATACCATCAGCGCCAGAAAAGTCAGCACCGTTATGGAAAAGGGCACGGGCGAGCTGTACCTTGCCACACCCGAGAGCATTCAGCAGCGGGCCGCCATGGTTTTGCGGGATGTGCGGTATGTCATCGAGGCCCATTTTGAGATGACGGAAAAGGCTGCGCCGACTGATAACCCGGGAAAATTTCAGGATATCATGAAGCGGCGGCTTACGAAAGGGCGGTTTTATCATTGTCCCTGTTTCGGCGTCCGAGAATTTCCGGCACATTTTGCAGCATGTGATGAGCTGCCGCCTTGCCCGCAGGAGCTGCAAGGCGAAAAGGATCTCGGCTGGATGCTGCTGGATATGGACTATTCCGATCCGGAAAATATCACCCCCTTGTTCTTCCGCGCCGTCCTCCATGACGGGGTATTGGATGTCCCGAGCCGCGACTGTCAGGAGGTGGTCAAATGATCCTGCAAGCGCTGACACAACTGTATGAGGATCTGGCTGCACGCGGAGATATTTCCCGCCCCGGCTGGAGTAAGGCCAAAATCAGCTATGCCTTGTGTTTGGACGCAGACGGCCGTCTGATTCAGGTCATCCCCCAGCTTGTGGAAGAACAGGTCGGCAAGAAAACCGTTTTGCGCCCCCAAGCAATGGAGCTTCCGGCGGCGGTAACCCGTTCATCCGGCGTGCTGCCCAATTTTCTTTGGGATAATTCCGGGTATCTTTTAGGCGTTGACGAAAAAGGAAAACCACAACGAAGTCTGGACTGTTTCCGCGCCTGTGCCAACCTGCACCATGAGCTTTTAGACGGCGTAGAGTCCGCTGCCGCCAAAGCGATTTTGGCGTTTTTTGACACCTGGCAGCCGTCGCAAGCTACTGAACATCCCTCGCTGACCCCCTGTTGGGAAGACTTGATGAAAGGTGCCAATCTGGCATTTCGGATAAACGGTCATTTTGCGCAGGAGGATCCGGCTATTCGTTCCGCCTGGGAAACACATTATCATCAAAACGACGGAGTAAAAAATCAGTGCCTGGTAACCGGGAAGCCGGATACCGTGGAAGCGGTTCACCCGACCATCAAAGGCGTGGCAGGCGCCCAATCAAGCGGTGCGGCAATCGTCTCCTTTAACGCCCCCGCGTTTTGCTCCTACGGCAAAGAGCAAAGCTTGAATGCGCCTGTCGGAAAATATGCCGCCTTTGCCTACACCTCCGCGTTGAATTACCTGCTGGCGGATCGGGACAATGTGCAGCGCATCGGGGATGCAACCATTGTCTGTTGGGCCGACGGAGCAGAGCCCGCCTATCGGAAATATTCCGGCGCTCTTTTGTTCGGGGATGTCCCTCCCCAAGGTCTCACGAGTGACGCTCTGCACGCCGCTGTCCGGCGTTTGGCCGACGGACTTCCCTGCGAGGAACTGAATCTCGACCCAAATCGCACCTTTTACATTCTCGGTCTTTCTCCCAACGCGGCTCGGCTGTCCGTTCGATTTTTCTACCGGAACACTTTTGGGCAGATCATGAAGAATGTTGACGCCCATTATGCCAAAATGGAGATCGTCGGCAATCCGTTCCCGGTGACGCCCCTTTGGGCCATGCTTCGGGAAACGGTTAATCTGCACGCCACGGACAAGTCCCCCAGTCCCGTTATGGCCGGCGCTGTCGCCAGAGCCATTTTCTCCGGCACCCCCTACCCCGCTTCTTTACTGGAAGCGACAATGCTGCGCATCCGCGCGGAACGGGATATTACGCCCGGCCGGGCAGCCATTCTCAAAGCCTACTATTTAAGAAATCCGAATCCACAATGTCCAGAGGAGGTCTTGCATGTGAGTCTGAACGAAAACAGCACCAATATTCCTTATACCCTCGGCCGTCTGTTTGCGGTATATGAGGCGGTGCAGGAAAAGGCCAATCCGGGTATCAACACTACCATTAAGGATAAATACTTCAATTCCGCCGCCTCCACTCCCGCTACCATCTTCCCGATTCTCGACAATCTCTGCCAAAAGCACCTGCGGAAGCTGGAGACCGGCCTGCGCATCTATTATGACAAGCAAATCACCCAATTAAAAAATGTTTTGGGAGAAACCAACCCTCTACGGCTCACACTGCCGGAACAGGGATCCTTTAACCTCGGCTACTATCATCAAAAACAATTTCTCTACAAGAAAAAGGAGGAGCAGTAATTATGGAACCCATTAAAAATCGCTATGAATTTGTGATTCTCTTTGATGTCGAAAACGGCAACCCCAACGGAGACCCCGACGCGGGCAATATGCCCCGAATCGACCCGGAAACAGGCTGCGGTTTGGTGACGGATGTGTGCCTGAAACGCAAAATTCGAAACTATGTGGAAGCGGTCAAAGAGGGAGACCCCCGCTACCGCATCTATGTGAAGGACGGCGTTCCTCTGAACCGCAGCGATGTGGAAGCCTGCACTTATGTGGGTGTAGACGAAAAGAAGCTGAAAGAGGCTAAGAAAAAGGATGAAGAGTTGGACAAAAAGCTTCGGGATTTTATGTGCTCCAATTTCTATGACATTCGCACCTTTGGCGCGGTCATGACAACCTTTGTCAAAGGCGCCTTAAATTGCGGACAAGTGCGGGGACCCGTCCAGCTGGGCTTTGCCAAAAGCGTCGATCCGATTTTGCCTCAGGAAATAACCATCACCCGTGTGGCGATCACCACCGAAGCCGATGCAGAGAAAAAAGGAACCGAAATGGGCCGCAAGTACATCGTTCCCTATGGGCTGTACCGAGCAGAGGGATATATTTCCGCCAACCTTGCCAAAAAAACCACCGGCTTCTCCGAGGAGGACCTCCGGCTGCTGTGGCAGGCAATTCTCAATATGTTTGAACTGGACCATTCTGCCGCTCGCGGAAATATGGCCGTGCGGGAGCTGATCGTGTTCAAGCACGACTCGGAGCTGGGCGAGGCACCTGCATACAAGCTGTTTGAGTTGGTGAAAGCCGCCCGAAAAGAGGGTGTGACCACTCCCAGAGCGTATTCGGATTACACCGTCTGCGTAGATGAAGCCCATCTGCCCGATGGCGTGACCTGTATCCGAATGGGATGAGCTATTCGGAAGAACAGTTCCTCCAACTGTCCGGTTTGCAGCATTTCAAATTCTGCCGCCGGCAATGGGCGCTGATTCATATTGAACAGCAATGGGCAGAGAATTTCCGAACGACAGATGGGGCGCTGATGCACCAAAATGCTCACGACTCCGGCTTTCGGGAGAGCCGAGGCGATCTGTTTATTACCCGTGGCGTCAGCGTCTTCTCCTCCACGCTGGGGGTATCCGGTCAATGCGATGTGCTGGAATATCATCGAGGAACTGCCGGCATCCCTCTCCGAGACAAAGAAGGGCTTTGGCAGCCGTATCCCGTAGAGTATAAGCGAGGCAGTCCCCGACAAGATACCGGGGACACGCTCCAGCTATGCGGTCAAGCCATGTGCCTGGAGGAAATGCTGTGCTGCGATATTCCCGAGGGAGCGCTCTACTACGGAGAGATTCGTCGACGGGTGACGGTGCCGTTTACAGAAGAATTGCGAGACCATGTGCGGGAGATGCTTGCGGAGATGCACGACCTATACCGACGGGGCTATACGCCAAAGGTGAAGCCTTCTAAGTCCTGCAACGCCTGTTCTCTCAAAGAGTTATGTCTGCCGAAACTGATGAAAAGCCGCTCCGTTGCCGCTTATCTCAAAGACGCCATGGAGGAAATTCAATGAAGCAGCTTTTGAACACTTTGTTTGTTACATCAGAGGATATCTATCTGTCTTTAGACGGCGAAAATGTGGTTGCCAATCGGGACAAACAGGTGGTTGCCCGATATCCGCTGCATACACTGCAAAACATTGTCAGCTTTTCCTATCCGGGTGCTTCCCCGGCGCTGATGGGTGCCTGTGCCAAAAAAGATATCGGTCTGGCTTTCTGCACGCCAAAAGGGCGCTTCCTTGCTCGAATCTGCACAGAGAACACAGGAAATGTTCTCCTGCGCCGGGAACAGTATCGAGTGGCAGACAACCCGGAAAAGAGCTGTCGGATCGCTCGAAACATGATCTTCGGCAAGATTCACAATGCGCGCCGAAGCATAGACCGAACCATTCGGGATCATGGAATGAGGATAGAAAAAGGCGCTCTGTCTCACGCAAGTCAAGAGCTGCAAGGCCTTTTGCCACCGGTAGCGCAGTCAACAGATTCAGATACTCTGCGCGGACTGGAAGGTGTGGGTGCGGCGACCTATTTCGGCGTGTTTGACGAAATGATTCTGAGCCGAAAAAAAGACTTCTTTTTTCACGGGCGCAACCGCCGTCCGCCTCTGGATCGGGTCAACGCCATGCTGTCTTTTGCCTATAGCCTGTTGAGTCACGACTGCGCCTGCGCGCTCGAAAGCGTCGGGCTGGACGCCTATGTGGGTTTTCTGCACACAGACCGTCCCGGCAGAGCCTCCCTGGCGCTGGATCTGATGGAGGAATTGCGGCCCTGTATGGCAGACCGCTTTGTGCTGACTCTGATTAACAATCGGATGCTTAAGCCGGAGGATTTTCAAACGCAGGACAGCGGTGCCGTATTGTTGACAGACGACGGACGGCGCACCTTTCTAAAAGCGTGGCAGGAGAAAAAGCGAGAATTCCTGACGCATCCGTTTCTGGGTGAAAAGCTGGCATGGGGCATGATTCCTTATATTCAGGCTCTTTTGCTTGCGCGTTATCTGCGGGGCGATTTGGATGCGTATCCCCCGTTTTTATGGAAGTGATACGATGCTGGTACTCATCACCTACGATGTCAACACAGAAGATGCTGCAGGACGCAAACGGCTGAGAAGAATTGCAAAAGAATGTGTCAATTACGGCCAACGGGTGCAAAATTCCGTATTTGAGTGTCTGCTGGATGCCGCCCAGTGTCGCAAACTGCAGGCCAAGCTTTGTTCTATCATGGATGCAGAAAAGGACAGTCTGCGTTTTTATTATCTTGGTAAGCAGTACGAAAAGAAAATAGACCATTTTGGCTGTAAAAACACATATATGCCGGAAGGCACTCTCATTCTTTAGCTGCGAAGTATAAGTCCACATCCTTTCCCCCGCAGGTTCGCACCGATTATGAAGGGAAAATGCGCAAAGATTTGCTTTATAATCCCTCATAAACAGGCAAAAGTTCGTTTGTGATTGCTATAATTTGTAATGGTTTTCAAAGATACATAGATTTTTTGTGCATCTTTGCTGTCGCTCCCCTCGCGGGGAGCGTGGATTGAAATACCGCCCATGCATGGGATGTATTTCCGGTCGGCGAGTCGCTCCCCTCGCGGGGAGCGTGGATTGAAATATCCGGCGACGGGGCGAATATTGGTTCATCCGGCGTCGCTCCCCTCGCGGGGAGCGTGGATTGAAATACGATTTCAAGCTCGTCGTCGGTCGGCATTTCGCGCCGGTCGCTCCCCTCGCGGGGAGCGTGGATTGAAATTTTATCCCTCTTCCGGGCATCGTAAAGCTGTGCTCGTCGCTCCCCTCGCGGGGAGCGTGGATTGAAATCGTAGTTAGCACAACACTCCAAAGCCTCGATGATGTCTTGTCGCTCCCCTCGCGGGGAGCGTGGATTGAAATGTTTAAGCGATCTCCGGAATAAGTAAAAGGCTCAGTCGCTCCCCTCGCGGGGAGCGTGGATTGAAATTCAAGCTCTGCAGACATCTTTTCAAACGCTTGTTTGTCGCTCCCCTCGCGGGGAGCGTGGATTGAAATGCGCATCCGATATCAATCAGCGCCAGCAGCTTGTGTCGCTCCCCTCGCGGGGAGCGTGGATTGAAATTTGAAATTTTATGGGGGGAGTATCGCGCCTGTCGCAGTCGCTCCCCTCGCGGGGAGCGTGGATTGAAATACCGCCCATGCATGGGATGTAT
>JBJEIR010000154.1:0-2088 GCA_051877215.1 Acutalibacteraceae bacterium
GGCTCCCCGCAAAGGGAATCCATGCTCATAAGCATGCCCCACACATCACAGCCGACCTCATGGCAATACTCAAAATAATGCTGCGCTTTGACGCCCCGCTTCAAAATGACCTTTCGTTCGGGCTTTTTGACCGTTTGAATAAACACGCTGTGCACATTTTCCATTGCTTTGCTTTCCTTTCTGATTTCTCTGAATTTGACTCCGTAAGGAATAAACAGCGTAATCGGAATCGGTTTTTTCGCATATTCACAGGGATTGATGCCGAATTCGCGGCGAAACGCTCTTGTATATCCGTCTGCACTGCCGAATCCCAAAGCAAACGCCAAATCCGTGATTTTTTCTTCTTTGTTTTTCAGCCGTAAAGCAGAATCGGCAAGACGCAGTCTGCGAATATAATCGGCGACTGTAAGTCCTGTATAGGTGCGAAACAGGCGGTAGGAATGCCACGGCGAGAAGAGCGACACCTTGGACAGCTCCGCAAGGGTGATGTTTTCGTCCAAATGCTCCCCGATATAATCCTGCATCCTCTGTACCGCTGAAATACGGTCTTCCATACGCTTTTCACCTCACCTGTCTGAAAAGGATTATACACAAAAAGCGTGTAGGTGTCTCGACGATTTTTGCTGTTTTCGGGTCTGCCGCGAAATATGCCCGCCGGTTATCGGCTGCGCTCGGATATCAGCCATTCCTTCGCCTGCTCAAAGTCATCCATAAAAGCAAGAAAAAAGTCGCTCTTTCCTTTTAAGGCGCGGCGAAGCTGCCTTTGTGTTCTGCGGTCACTTCCGATAAAACACACGCGGGTAAATTTTTTGCCGCTCTCACAAAGCACAGCCGCTATTTTTTGCACCAATTTTTCGGCGACCTCTGTATCGTTTAACACAAACCCGATCTGTGACGGCTTAGACGGTGCAAGGAACGAGCGGCTGTCATCTGTCAGCTTTTTAAACGCCAAATCGGTAAATTGATATATTCCATCCAGATGCTCAAACCAAATTTCCCCGCCGTCAAACGGCAAAACAAACGACTTTTTCTTTACTCCCGGGAGCTCTTCGGGAATCAGCCCGCCGTGCGATTTATCCGAAAAATCGAGTGAAGACATTTTGTTTCCCTCCGTGTCTTGTTTGCGTTCAGTATAAAGCCGCAGACTTTGTTTGTCAACATATCCTTGCTGCTTTCGGCACTCAAAAAGGAACGACCCGATCACCCCCAAAGGATAATCGGGTCGTTTTCCCTTCAGCTGCATACCGCTTTCAAAAAACAGAGGTTCTTTCGCTGAAGGCCTTTCGGCGCGAAAAAAATTTGCTTATATGATGTGCCGTGCACGCGCACGGTCTCCGCCGGGGAGTCCGAAGCTGATCTGAAGCGCCTCATTGACACGCGCCATAGACTGCTCATCAAGCCGTCCCATATGCTCTTTCAGGCGTCGTTTGTCCAATGTACGAATCTGTTCAAGCAGAACAATGGAATCCTTGGCAAGACCGCTGCCGGAGGAACGAAGCTGAATATGCGTGGGCAGTCTTGCTTTGTCCTTTTGACTGGTAATTGCCGCGGCAATCACCGTCGGACTGAAACGATTTCCGACATCGTTTTGGACGATCAACACAGGGCGTATGCCGCCCTGTTCCGATCCGACGACCGGGCTGAGATCGGCGTAATAAATATCTCCTCTTTGTACCTTCACATCTTATCCCACCTTTTAAAACGAGTCCATACATCGACAAACGGCGTGGCGATGTATTCGTGCGTTCCTAGTATGCCCGCTCGTATGTGAAGTTAATCACAGCACAGTCGGTCATGTTTTTTTGCGATGCGCCCATTCCATTGTATGCCGCAAGGGTTGTTGCGGACAATGTATCCAAGGAACAAGGGCGCACAAGCGAAAACACAAGCCGAAATACTTGTAAAATGCGCAAAAAATGTGGTACACTATCAACACAATCATGAAAAGCATCAAAAAGGGGGCGTGCGCCGTGAGCAAAGAAATGCAGCGGGAAAAAGGACTTCCTATCAAAACCGCTTTCGGGACATGGTATCTCGTCTGCGATGAGCAGGGCAATCCCTGCATTCCCGCGACCTCGCTGGCCGGTG
>JBJEIR010000155.1:0-2086 GCA_051877215.1 Acutalibacteraceae bacterium
CCCTCTGATGAGGGAGGTGGCAAAAATCTTTGATTTTTGACGAAGGGAGAGAAAAGAAAGCGGATTTTTACCTGTTTCCGATAAAAGCAGAATGTTATTATTCTCTCCCTCAGTCACCTGCGGTGACAGCTCCCTCGTCAGAGGGAGCCGAAGAACAACGCTGTATCAAAATCCTCGTCAGAGGGAGCCGAAGAGATATAGCGGCGTCTTTTACACAAGGGAGCCGAAGAACCGGCGGCACAATGAACCCAAAGGCTGACAGCACAGCATTTGTGCTCACCAAAGCCTCCCCCGTGTAAGAAGCCGGAGTTTTTTTATGTTTTTATATCTGAAAGAGCATTTGATTGCTTCTTTGTGTCTCTCTTATCGGAGGATTTGGCAAATAGGACTTGTTACACTTGCTCTTGCAACGCGCAGAGACTTTGTGTATAATGAAAAATACACTATGAGAATACAGATGGCTTTGATTTCGGGAAAACGACATGCCGCGGCAAACGCCGCCCGAGCGGGCGATTTTTGTCGGGTGCGGCAGAACAAAAGGAGGTGAGCCCTTGCGGTATACATGGAGCGGGTCATGCGCGTTTGAGATGGCGGCCATGCCGAAGGCGGCGGTGGGACAGCTTCGCCTGGCGGGCGCGCTGTCGCTGCGGGTGCTGATTTGGCTGTGCTGCGCCGGCGACGGCGAATTTGACGCCGTGCGCTGTGCGTCCGACTGCGGCGGCTCACCTGCCGACTGTGAAGACGCTCTTCGTTACTGGGTCGCGCAGGGACTTGTGACGCTCGATACGGCGAAAACGGAGGATACCGCCGCTGTGCGGGGCGATTCGCGCCGAGAGGAAAACGGCGGCGCCCGTCTTTCTGCAAAGACGGCTGAAAAAGAGCCTTTGACGCGGCAGGAGGCAAACGCGCCGCCGCGCGAGGCGCAGGAACCCGAAAAAAAGGCGGCTTTGCCTGCGGCCGACACGGCTGCGGCGGGACGGCCGTCCCTTGCAAAGGTGATTGAGGCGCGCGGACGGGACGAGCGCTTTGCGTTTTTGCTGGAAACGGCGGCGGTCAAGCTGGGCAGGCCGCTGTCCCCCGCGGATATGACGGTCTATTTGTATTTATATAAAGAAATCGGGCTGCCGCCCGAGGTTATTCTGATGGTCATCGGGTATGCCGTGCAAAACGGGAAGGCAAGGCTTTCGTACATTGAAAAAACGGCGCTCAACTGGGCGGAGCAGGGCATTACGACGATTGCAAAGGCAGACGAATATCTGTGCCACCTCGATCGATGCCGACAGGCGTGGGAAACGCTTTCGCAGTGGTGCGAGTCGGCACCCCAAAACCCCACCGTTTCCCAGCGGGAAGCGGCATGCCGCTGGATTTACGATTGGAAGCTCCCAAAAGAGGTCGTCTGCTTTGCCGCAGACTATACGGTGCAAAACACCGGAAAATTTCAGGCGGCCTATCTCAATCGGATTCTGGAGCAGCTTTATGAGGAGGGCGCGACCACGCTTGAAAAGGCGCGCGAGCAGGTGGGCGCGCAAAAGCCGCGCGCCGGTCGAAGCGGCAAAAAGACCGCCCGCATGAAGACGGATACATCGCGCGCTCCGTCGTTTGACATCGGCGAATATGAACAGATGGCGCTGCGGCATCGGCCGCGTAAACCGACGGACGAATGAGCGGCGGCAGGCGGAAAGGACAGAGGATAAATGGCGTATTCACGCGAGGTTTATACACAAGTGCAAAAGGAGCTGGCCGCCCGCCGCGTGCAGGCGCAGCAGAAAGCGGAGCAGCTGCGCCTTCGTATGCGGCACAATCCGCGGGTGTGTGAGCTGGAGCAAATCATGGCCGGCTCTGCGCCGCGGCTGTCCGCAGCCATTCAGCGCGGCGGCGATTATCAGCGCGAATTTGAAACGATCCGTGCGGAAAATCTCGCCGCACAGGAGGAGCTTGCGGCTTTGCTGAAGCAGGCGGGGGAAACGGCAACGAATTTTGAGCCGCAGTATACTTGCAGCCTGTGCGGCGATACCGGATATCGGGACGGCAAGCCCTGCGACTGTATGAAGGTGCTCTTACGCGAGGCGGCCGCGCGCCGTCTTTG
>JBJEIR010000156.1:0-2080 GCA_051877215.1 Acutalibacteraceae bacterium
CAGAATACGGTATTTTAGGAGGAATTACATTTTGATAAAAGTATTATTCATCTGCCACGGCAATATTTGCAGAAGCCCGATGGCGGAGTTCGTGATGAAGGATATGGTGAAAAAGGCGGGGCTGGAGAAAGCGTTTTACATCGAATCCGCGGCCACCAGCACCGAGGAGATCGGAAACCCCGTCTATCCGCCGGCACGGAAAAAGCTGGCCGAGCACGGGATATCCTGCGCGGGCAAGACCGCCCGGCAGCTCCGCCGCAGCGACTACGGTGAGTACGACCTGCTCATCGGCATGGATCAGGCGAATATGCGCAATATGCTCCGCATCTGCGGCGGCGATCCCGAGGGCAAGCTGCACCTGCTGATGGACTTCACCGACCGCCCCGGTGAAGTTGCAGACCCTTGGTACACAAACGATTTCGAGGCTACCTGGCGCGACGTGGAGGAGGGCTGCCGCGCCCTGCTTGACATGCTGCCGAGCACCGCGGAACAGAACACGCGCTTTTAAAATGATAAACGGCCCGGCACTTCACGGTGCCGGGCCGTTTCAGCGTGTCAAAAAAGTCCTCCCGGACTTTTTTGCACGCTTCAAAAACGCCAAGTTTTTTGTGAAATTTCATTTCACGAAAAACCTCGCCATGCTCGTCAAAAAGCCTGATAAATCAGGCATTTTTGATGGCTATTTATCTAATTCGAGAATTGCGTAGCGCCGCTGCCGGGGGCAGATGAAGGCGATGCGCAATTTCCGCAGCCGCACAGTTTGCGACCCGTCGAAATGCATGGGGCGCAAACTGTATCAGCGGCAAGGCGAGCAAGGGCACTTCAACTTCCCTCCTCGGAGCATAGCTCCTGCGGTCGGTTGCTGAAAACATGCCACCGGCATGTTTTCTTTACGCACCGACCCCCTCGAGCTCCCCCTGTCGTCGCTTCATTCTATGCATTCATTTTTAGTTCTTTGACAGTTTTTTGCGGTTTTATGACTTGGCTGCGGGGGAGCTCAGGCGGTTCGAGCGCTGCCTGTATTTAAGCGGAACGCAGCCGTACTCCTTGCGGAAGCACTTGGTGTAATAGCTGCTGCTGCAAAAGCCGACGTGCTGGGCGATCTGGGATATGCTGTAATCGGTGTCGGTGAGGAACTCGGCGCTTTTTGCAAGCCTGACATGCACGAGATACTGAAACGGCGTCATGTTGAGCAGCCGCTTGAAAATCCGGCAGCATTCGCCGTTGCTGATGTGCGCGGAATTGGCGATATCGCTCAGCGAGATCTTTTCGGCGTAGTTGTTGTTTATAAAGCCGCACAGGGTCTCAATGCGCTGCTTTTCGGAAAAGGAGGTGTATTTCGCTTCGTCCTCCTCGGCTCGGCAGTTCTCGTAGATCAGCAGCCATATCTGAAGCAGGATTATCTGCATCCTCAGCTCGCAGCCGATATCCGCGCGGGCATATACCTCCGCCAGCTCGTTCATGAGCGCGCAGACCTCGCCGGTCCAGCGTTTGCCGTGCAGAGGTATGGCGTCGGGCGCGGACGCGGCGATGAGCGGGGCGGCATAGCTGTCGCAAAGGCTGCCGCACAGCTCCTCCGGATCGAATCTGATGCACAGATAGGAGCAGTCCTGATCCTCCGTGTCCTTTCGGGCCATGTGGATGCGGTTGCTGTTGAGAAAGATTCCCTGGCCCTTTTCAAGCACATACTCACAGTCGCGCGTAAGGAAACGCACCCTGCCGGAAGTAACGACGGAGAGCTGTACCTCGCTGTGCCAATGCATCACATCAAAATTTCCCCCGGCATCAGAATGATTGTGACAGACCGAAGCCGGAACACTGCCGAATGTAAGCTCGCGGGGAGCCGCGCTGTCCCCTTCAGCAATTATATTGGATTTCATGCTGCCACCTCCGCAAAAAACGGCAAGCTTTGGAAGAAAAATCAGTACATTTTGTGCTGTTTAGTACAGAAATTACGAATAAATAATATCATATTATCAGAGAATATGTCAATTACTTTTAGAAAAAAGAAATAATATGACCTGATTTTGATACAATATTGCTAAGCGGGCGTTAAGATGTTGACTTAATCGGTTTCAGA
>JBJEIR010000157.1:0-2078 GCA_051877215.1 Acutalibacteraceae bacterium
GACGGTTTGTCTGCTTGCTCCTGACTATCTGCCCGACGGCAGACCCGAAATCGGTTCGCTCAAAGCGGTATACGATACCGTCAGCGCCCTGATAAAAGACGGCAAGGTTCTTGCCTGCGCGACCCCGACCTACGGCGGCGTCGCGGAAAGCGTGCTGAAAATGACACTCGGCAATCGCATCGGTCTGTCCGTGTGCGAGGATATTGACATTGACACCCTTTTCGGCTACCGCTACGGCGCGTTTGTTCTCGAATTGACAGAGGGAACCTCTCCTGTCGGCAGGGTGCTCGGACAGACCACTTCTGATTTTGCTGTGACCTACCGCGATGAAACGGTGGATATGACCGCGTGGCAGGCAGCGTATGAGGGGAAGCTGGAGCCTGTCTATGCCTGCAACATTCCGTTTGACCATACCTCTGTACCTGCCTATACCTATGCCGCCAAATCTCGCGTCACCCCCGCCGTCAAAGCGGCGCAGCCGCGGGTGCTGATTCCCGTATTCCCCGGCACAAACTGCGAATATGACACGGCAAAAGCGTTTGCCCGTGCGGGCGCCAAACCGCAGATTTTGGTCGTGCGCAATCTCTGCGCAAGCGATGTTTCCGAGTCGGTTGCGGCGATGGCAGAAGCGATTGAAAAAAGCCAAATCATCGCCATTCCGGGCGGCTTTTCGGGCGGCGATGAGCCGGACGGCTCCGGCAAATTCATTACGGCCTTTTTCCGCAATCCCGCTGTTATGGAAGCGGTACACCGACTGCTGGATGCGCGCGACGGCCTGATGTGCGGCATATGCAACGGCTTCCAGGCGCTCATCAAGCTGGGGCTGGTGCCCTACGGTCATATCGTCGAGGGCAGTGAACACGCGCCGACCTTAACCTACAACCTCATCGGCCGCCACCAGTCGCGGTTGGTGCGCACGCGCGTTTGCTCAAACAAATCGCCGTGGCTGATGTTCAGCGAACCGGGCGACATTCATACCGTTGCCATTTCTCACGGTGAAGGACGCTTTGTCATCTCGGAAGAGGAATTGCAGGCCCTTGCTCTCCACGGACAAATCGCCACGCAGTATGTCGATGACAGCGGTGCGCCCACGATGGACATCCGCTATAATCCCAACGGTTCGATATGCGCCGTTGAGGGCATCACCTCTCCCGACGGCCGCGTGTTCGGCAAGATGGGACACTCCGAGAGATACGGTGAGAATGTATACAAGAATGTGGACGGCATCAAAGACAACAAAATGTTTGCCGGCGCCGTGGCATATTACAAATAAACACAGTTCAGCATCGACAAAAGAAATGTCCCAAGCGACAGCGAAAGCTGACGCTTGGGACATTTTTACAGATGTGTTTCTATAGCCGAAGATTTACGGAATAGGCATATAGGCTTCGCCTTTCTTCGGCTATACCGCAAAAGCAAGTCCGGGCGGTCAAAACGGCCGCCCGAACTTGCTTTTTTCTGAAAATAAAACCTCGAAAATCGAGCCTTTGGTCAGGCTTTTTTGAGCACCTCGACGATCTCCCCGATATACATACGGTGATAATCCGCCCCGTGGTAATTCTCTTCAATGGCGGCATCGACAAATTTTGAGGGGTCAAGATCCTGCGTATACAATTTACGGCAGATCATCACCAGCTCCGCTTGCTCAATAAACGGCGCCGCCTCGTCATGACAGACGGTCAGTCCCGTTTCCCGGCATTTATCGACATCCCGCCCGGAATGCCGACCGCAGTACATAAGCGCCGCCCGCTCGCTTTCCGGAAGAAAACTCAGCGCATAATACGGCTGTTCCTCCAAAAAGGTCAGGGTGTACCGCGACGGGCGGATATAAATCGTGCTGACCGGCTTGTTCCACAGCACGCCGAGCCCGCCCCAGCTTGCGGTGAGCATATTGCTCTTCTCGGCATCGCCTGCGCTGACCAGCATCCATTGCTTGCCGATACGGCTGAACACATCGCCTCCCATTTCAGAGGGAGCTGTTTTTTCAAATACGGACATTGTCACATCACACCTTTCTGTTGTATATCAAGAATACCCTATGCTGCAACGCTTTAAAATAGGCGTCAAACAGGAACAAA
>JBJEIR010000158.1:0-34544 GCA_051877215.1 Acutalibacteraceae bacterium
GTATACGCTGATTTGCGGCAATTCGGGGGAAAAGGAAAGATACCCCTTGCTCCGTGTCGAAAAAAATGATATACTAAATCTGTATGTAACTATAAACCTTGCTTGTCGGACAGATTGCGGCAAATTTTTTCGATGCGGCATAAGGAGGCGCGCCGAATGGATAAAACAGCACAGGCGGCGCGGCTTTCGGAATGTGTTCCCGCGCTTTGCGATTGGTTTGAAGCGGGGCGGCGCTTGCTGCCGTGGCGAACCGATCCGACGCCTTACCGCGTGTGGGTGTCGGAAATCATGCTTCAGCAGACGCGCATTGAAGCGGTGCTGCCGTACTTTGAGCGCTTTACGGCGGAGCTGCCGACGGTCGACGCTTTAAGCCGTGTATCCTCAGACCGTTTGATGAAGCTGTGGGAGGGACTTGGCTATTACAGCCGCGCCCGCAATCTGCAAAAAGCCGCTAAAATACTTGTGGAAGAGTACGGCGGCGCGCTGCCCGCCGATTATGACAAGCTGCTTTCTCTGCCGGGCATCGGGGCGTATACCGCCGGGGCGGTGGCATCCATTGCCTTCGGCATTGCCGTGCCCGCGGTAGACGGCAATGTGCTGCGGGTGCTTGCGCGCCTGACCGCCTGCCGCGATGAGGTGACATCGCCCGCTGTTCGGCGGGAGATGACGGCGCTTTCGGCCGCACTGGTGCCGCCCGACCGCCCCGGCGTTTTCAATCAGGCGCTCATGGAGCTCGGAGAACGCGTGTGTCTGCCGAATACGCTGCCGCACTGCGGGGACTGTCCCGTGCGCGCGTGGTGCGCCGCCGAAAAGAGCGGGGAAGCGGCCGACTTGCCTGTTCGCGCCGCGAAAAAGGCGCGCCGTATCGAGCAGTGTACGGTGACCGTGCTGATTACGCGGGAAAAAGAGCCGCGGGTGCTCTTACACCGCCGTCCGGCAAAAGGGTTGCTTGCGGGACTTTGGGAGCTGCCGAATACGCAGGGCTTTGAGCCGCCCGTTTTGCCGCGGGACGCCGGACAGATTGAGCAGCTCAGCGACTGGCTGCCGCTTGAGGACAGCCGGCACATATTTACGCATATAGAATGGCATATGAAAGGGGCGCTTTGTCTGATTGCCCCGTTTGCGCCGACCGCAGCGTATAGCCTTGCGGATGCCGCGGCGCTGAAAACCGATCATGCTTTGCCGACGGCGTTTCGCGCGTATGCGCATATGCTGCCGACATGGCTCGCTTTACGGGAGGATGACGAATGGCTTCGGTAGCGTTGATCACGGGCGCGTCGCGCGGCATCGGGCGATCCATCGCCCTGCGACTTGCGCGTGAAGGATATGTCATTGCGCTCAATTATCACCAAAATGAAACGGCCGCACAGGAAACGGCACAGGTGCTGCAGGCACTCGGCGCAGACGGCATGCTCTGCCGCGCGGATGTTGCCGATGAAAAAGCGGTGCGGGACATGGTCGGCGCCGTAGAAGCGCGGTACGGGCATATTGATGTGCTTGTCAACAACGCCGGGATTGCCGAGCAAGCGCTTTTCACCGACCTGACGGCGGCGCAGTGGAAACGCATGATGGACGTGCATGTCAATGCGGCTTTTTACACCTGTTCTGCGGTTTTGCCCGGGATGATTCGCCGCAAAAGCGGGTCGGTCGTCAACATCGCGTCCATGTGGGGACAGGTCGGCGCCTCGTGTGAGGTGCATTATTCGACCGCCAAGGCGGCGCTCATCGGGATGACCCGCGCGCTGGCAAAGGAGGTCGGCCCGAGCGGCATACGCGTCAATTGCGTGGCGCCGGGCGCGGTGGAAACGGATATGATGGCGGGCTTTTCCCCCGCAGATAAGCGGGAGATCGCCGAGCAGACGCCGCTGAGCCGTCTTGCAAAGCCGGAGGAAATCGCCTCTTCCGTCGCGTTCCTCGTTTCGGGCGACGCGGCGTTTATTACGGGACAGGTGCTTGCCCCCAACGGCGGACTTGTGATCGGTTAAAAAACCTGTTTATCCCGCCGCCGCAGAGGAGGCGGGAAAGGAGTGACAAACGGATGAAAAAGAAAAAACGGCTTAGCCGTATGATGGCGGGAATCGTGTCGGTGCTGTTGGTTGTGTCGCTGCTGCTGATGGTGCTGCCGACTGTGTTTGCCCGCGCAGAGGAAGCGGTGTTTTCTCTTGTCACGGATTATGAATATATGCAGATGATTGCGGGCGGTGTCGATGACACGGTGGTATTTACTGCCTATGAGGGAGACAGTCTCGTCATGGGAACGCTCACGGCGGACGGGGAGCAAAGCCGTACGGCCTATGATGCCGACGGTTGGGATGCTTTGCGCGTGCCGCCCGTTTGGGAGGTAACGGTTCACGGCGATGCGGGAGCGCTTTGTCCCTACGCCGACAAGCATAAGGAGAACACGGTTTGCCCGTATCTGGATGTTGATCTGGTCACCGTGACATATCGCCCGACGGGCTCGGTGCTGCGAAATGTGTATGTCGCGTCTTCGGCGCAGCGGCTGCTGCCCGACGGGTCGCTGCATATTTGCTGGGGACGGTATGATTTTGTATCCCCTGTCACCCTGATCCGAAATAAGGAGAGCAGTCGCGTGGCGCTCAAGGGGGAAAACGGCCTGTGGGGTGTTTATGATGCGGCGAGTGACACGATGCTTACGGATTTTTCCTACCGCGATATGCGTGCGGTATACGGCGACCGCGTGAAGGTCAGTGACGGCACCAAATGGGGGTGCCTTGATTTGACATCCGACTCAAACGATATCCTATACGGCTATGACAGTGCGGACGCTTTCAGCGTCACCGAAGAAATCCGCCAAATCGACGACGGCCGATGGCAGGTATTTAACAAAGATAACGAAGCGGTATCCGTCGTCTTTTCCGGGGAGTGGACAACGGCTTCTTATGAACCGCAGACCCATCTGGCACTGATGACGGCGCAGGACGGCGCACAGACAGTATATGATCTTTTCGGGCGTGAGGCGGCGTCGTTCTCTTCCTTTCAGACGGTCAGATATTTGCAGGATAACTGTTACGCCGTGGAAAACCGTACACAGGAGGGCGCTCTTGTCGGGATTGCACTGGCAGTCGCAAAAGGAATCCCGACTCCGGATGACACGCTTCTTTTGGGAGATGTCGATCTCGATTGTACGGTGGATTCCTCGGATGTACGGCTGCTATTGCGCTTGATAACCGACGGCGCCGAGCTGACAGGACGGCAGCTTTGTGCAGCGGATGTCAACGGTAACGGAGCGGTCAATACAAATGATGCGCGCCGAATTTTATACGGGCTTGCGGCACAACTGTAAAACACCCCCGTTATATCTTTTAAAAAACGGCATATTTTGAAAGGAGGCGCTTGAGCAATGGCAAAGGACAGACGCGCAGAGAACCGCAAGCATAAAACGGTCACCAAACGGCAGTTTCAGCTTCGTCTGATTGCGTTTTTTGCCGCGATCGCTGTGGCGATCGTATTGATTGCGGTCGCTTGCTCCTTTTGGGGAGCGTCCGGCTCTGAAGAGCCGTCATCCGCTGCGACCACCTCTTCTTCGCAGCGGACGACCGCTGTCAGCTCGACAACTTCGTCCGTCGTGACAACGGCTTCTCAAAGCACCGACGGGACAACCGAAACGGCAGCAACTGTCCCCACAACGACTCCGACGGCTGCCCCCGCCACGGCGGCGCCGACACAGCCGGCGTCCTCCGATGGGCATTATGTACAGCCGGCCGGCGCGGCGTGGAATTTGAAGCTTGTCAACAAGTGGAATCAAATGACCCAGGCACAGTCCGATCAGCTTCCGATTGCGTATTATGCGAACGGAGAATACTGCGATTCCCGTATAGCAGAGGCGCTCAGCGCCATGTTGTCGGCCGGCTCGCAGTACGGGCTTTATGTGACTTCGGGATACCGCTCCTACGGCTTGCAGGAGGAGCTGTTTGAAAACAAGATCTACCGTGTACAGCAGGCATACGGCTGCGGGTATGACGAGGCGGCCGCCATTGCGGCGACCGAGGTCGCCCGCCCGGGCACAAGCGAGCACAACACGGGACTGGCGGTGGATTTGTTGTATGACGGCTGCTGGGAGCTGGAACGCTACTGGGAAGACGGCGAAGCCTTTGACTGGATGATGGCGCATTGCGCGGAATACGGCTTCATTCTGCGCTTTCCGGACGGAGCGGAGGACATCACCGGCGTCATCTATGAGCCATGGCATTACCGCTATGTCGGCGTGGAGGCCGCGACGGACATTATGAGCCGCGGCATCACCTTAGAACAATATCTTCAGGAGCGCGGTCTGTAAACCGCCGCATATAAGACGCGCGGCTTGATCGTTTTTTATATCGGATGCGTCATGGGCGATGCGCTTATGGGATGCGCCGATAACGGCAATGCTTACATTTCAGCTAATATTTTCCATGGGGAAAGGATTTGAACACAATATGCAGCTCAACGGTTCGGATATTTTGATGGAATGCCTGCTCGAGCAGGGAGTGGATACGGTATTTGGGTATCCCGGCGGAGCGGTGCTCAATATTTATGACGCGCTGTATAAGTACAGCGACCGCATCCGCCACATTCTGACGGCGCATGAGCAGGGTGCGGCGCATGCGGCGGACGGCTATGCGCGCGCGACGGGCAGAGTCGGCGTATGTATCGCCACCTCCGGCCCCGGCGCCACCAATCTTGTCACGGGAATTGCCACGGCCTATATGGATTCCGTGCCGCTTGTCGCGATTACCGGCAATGTTTCGGTGGATCAGCTCGGGCGCGATTCTTTTCAGGAAATTGATATCACCGGCATCACCATGCCGATCACCAAGCATAATTTTATCGTCAAGGATGTTTGCGGGCTTGCGCAGACGGTGCGCGATGCGTTTACCATCGCGTGCAGCGGACGCCCCGGGCCGGTGCTGATTGATATCCCCAAGGATGTGTCCGCTGCGGTGACGGAATATACGAAGAAAGGCCCCGCTTCGGCTCGTCCCGTGCCGCCTCCCAAGGAGGAGCGGATCGCGCTGGCGCTGTCCATTCTCGAGCACTGTGAAAAGCCGCTGATCTATTACGGCGGCGGGGTGATCTCCTCCGCGGCGGAGGAACAGCTTCTTGCCTTTGCACAGCAGCAGGATATTCCCGTTTGTTCGTCGATGATGGGACTGGGAGGTTTTCCGCCGTCTCATCCGCTTTGGCTCGGCATGGTCGGTATGCACGGCACGGTTGCCGCCAACCGCGCGGCAAAGGAATGCGATGCGCTGTTTGTGTGCGGCGCGCGGTTTTCCGACCGTGTGGCGGGGGATCGAAAGGGCTTTGCCCCGCACGCACAGGTGGTACATATTGATATTGATCACGCCGAATTTGATAAAAATGTGGCGACGGCGGTGCGTATCGGCGGCGATTTAAAAACCGTGTTGACCGCTTTTTGCGAAAGAAGTCAGCCGCATCGGCACACGGCGTGGCGGCAAGAGGTGGAGCAGATGCGCCGCTCGCGTCCGGCGCCGCTTTCCGATCCGTCTGCGCCGCCCGATCCGCGCGTGATTTTGGAGACGCTGCGCGCGCTGACGGACGAGAATACCATTCTGGCGACCGATGTCGGACAGCATCAGATGTGGTCCGCACAGTGGTTTGAGGTGCGTCACCCGCGTCAGTTTTTGACCTCCGGAGGACTCGGCACAATGGGCTACGGAGTGGGCGCCGCCATCGGTGCGCAGTGCGGCAAGGAAGACAGCCGCGTGGTGCTGGTCACCGGCGACGGCAGCTTTCATATGAATTGCAATGAGCTGACCACCCTTGCATCCTATCGGCTGCCCATCACCGTTTTGGTCTTTAACAATCAGGTGCTCGGCATGGTGCGGCAGTGGCAAAAGGTGTTTTATGAGCGCCGCTTTTCTGCGACGGATCCGCACCGACAGACCGATTTTGTCAAGCTGGCGGAAGCGTTCGGCTGCAAAGGGCTTCGCTTGTCCTGTGCGGGAGACATCGAGCGGGTGTTAAAGGAAGCGCTCAGCATGAACGGCCCGGTGCTGGTCGATTGCCGTCTGTCGCCGGATGTCAATGTACTGCCGATGATCCCGCCCGGCAAAACGGTGGACAGCATGATCGACAAGATGGACTGATCGGGGAGGCGAAAAAAATGAGTGCAATTAAACAGGCGTTTTCTGTTTTGGCGGACAATCACCCGGGCGTGCTGCTGCGCATGACGGGACTGTTTTCCCGCCGCGGCTTTAATATTGATTCGCTGGTTGCGTGCAATACGGAAAATCCGGCGGTTTCCCGCATCACGGTGGTGGTTACGGGAGATGAGGGGATTTTTTCTCAGGTGATTCGCCAGCTTTTGAAGCTGGAGGAAATCATCAAGGTGGAAATGCTTCCGCTTGATGAGTGCACGGCAAGCGAAATGCTGCTTGTCAAGGTGAATACGGCGGACGCGCTGCAGCGCACGTCGCTTTTAAAGCTGGCGCAGTCGTACGGCAGCCGTGTGCTGGATATCGGGGAGCGCACCGTCACCTTGGAGCTGACGGGCGAAAGCTCGGAAATGGACGGCTTTATCGGGCAAATCGAGCCGTTTGGCATCCGTGAAATGGCGCGCAGCGGTGTGACGGTCTTGCAGCGCGGCGACGCGACCATTCACGACTATACCATTTAAGATTCAAAGTGCCGGTCGGCCGCAGACGGCGGACCGTTTGCTTTACAGGCACGCAAAGGGAGGAAACAGTCAATGGGAATGACGATGACGCAGAAAATACTGGCGGCGCACGCCGGACTGGACAGCGTGACCGCAGGACAACTGATTGAGGCACAGCTTGACCTGTGCCTCGGGAACGACATCACCGCTCCGGTGGCGATCAACGAGTTTGAACGCTGCGGTGCGACCAAGGTGTTTGACAACACGCGCATTGCGCTGGTGATGGATCACTTCACGCCGAACAAGGATATCAAAGCGGCACAGCAGGTCAAGCGTACCCGCGAATTTGCGGGCAAATACGATATCGCGCATTTTTATGATGTCGGGCGCATGGGGATCGAGCATGCGCTGCTGCCGGAGCAGGGGCTGGTCGGCCCCGGCGACTGTGTGATCGGCGCGGACAGCCACACCTGCACCTACGGCGCGCTCGGCGCCTTTTCAACCGGAGTCGGCTCGACCGATCTTGCCGCGGGTATCGCGACGGGACGCACCTGGTTTAAGGTGCCTTCGGCGATTTTAGTGGAGCTGCGCGGTCGGCTGCCCCGCTTTGTCAGCGGCAAGGATGTGATTTTGCATCTGATCGGGAAAATCGGCGTGGACGGCGCGCTCTACCGTTCGCTGGAATTTACGGGCGAAGGCGTTTCCTCGCTTTCCATGGATGACCGCCTTTGCATTGCCAATATGGCGATTGAAGCGGGCGCGAAAAACGGCATCTTCCCCGTCGACGAAACGACGCTCGCCTATTGCCGCGACCGTTTCCAACGAGAGCCGCGCATATTTGAAGCGGATGCGGATGCGTCGTATGATGAGACGGTGGTAATCGATCTAGATTCCCTTCGCCCGACGGTGGCTTTTCCGCATCTGCCGGAGAACACCAAAACGATTGACGAGTGCGCGGGAGCCGTACCGATTCAACAGGTCGTGATCGGCTCATGTACAAACGGGCGTATGGAGGATATGCGTGCGGCGGCAGAGGTGCTGAAAGGCCGCAAGGTTGCCGACGGCGTCCGCTGCATTATTATCCCCGCGACACAGGCAATTTGGAAGCAGGCCATGCACGAAGGGCTTTTTGACATCTTTATTGATGCGGGAGCAGTGGTTTCCACGCCTACCTGCGGACCGTGTCTCGGCGGACATATGGGCATTTTGGCACAGGGAGAGCGTGCGGTTTCCACAACCAACCGCAATTTTGTCGGCCGTATGGGTCATGTGGACAGCGAAGTGTATCTTGCAAGCCCTTATGTGGCGGCGGCGTGCGCCGTTACGGGAACATTGACCGATCCCGCGACGCTGTAAGAGCGTGATGAGAAAGGAATGACAGCTATGAAGGTTCAGGGAAGAGTACATAAATACGGCGACAATGTCGATACCGATGTCATTATTCCTGCGCGCTATCTCAACACTTCCAAGCATGAGGAGCTGGCGGCGCATTGTATGGAGGATATCGACAGGGAATTTGTCGGCAAGGTAAAGGCGGGCGATATTATGGTCGCCGGCAAAAACTTCGGCTGCGGCTCGTCCCGCGAGCACGCGCCGATTGCCATCAAGGCGAGCGGCATTTCCTGCGTGATTGCCTCCACCTTTGCCCGCATTTTCTATCGAAATGCCATCAACATCGGCCTTGCCATTCTCGAATGTGATGAGGCGGCAAATGACATTCAGGCGGGGAATGAGGTCAGCGTCGATTTTGACAGCGGTGTCATCACCGATGTGACAACGGGCAAAACCTATCAGGCGCAGCCCTTCCCGCCGTTTATTCAGAATATTATCGAAAAAGGCGGACTGCTCGCGTCTATCGAACAGCGGCTGTAAGCATCGCTGTATCAAAAAAGGGGGTGTTTCCTTTGGAAATGGAACTGATTGATATTTCGCGCGAGCTGACGACGGCTCCGCTTTATCCCGGTGATCCGGCTCCCTTTACCGAAAAGCTCTCCGATATGCACATGGGAGACGAATGCAGCACCTCGATTTTACATGCCTGTGTTCACGCGGGAACCCATATGGATGCGCCCTGCCATTTTCTGCCGGACGCAAAAAGCATCGACGAAATCCCGCTGTCCCGCTGCTGCGGTGATTGCTATGTTGTGGAGGCGAGCGGGCCGCTTGTAGGAGAGCAGCTTGAAAAAATTCTTTGGATGATGCCGCCCCGTGTCCTTTTTAAGGGAAATGTGCAGCTGACCCAAAGTGCCGCGTTTACGCTTGTGGATGCGGGCGTGCGGCTGGTGGGCGTCGAGGGCGCATCGGTTGCATCGGCGGACGATACAGGGGAGATCCATCGGCAGCTTCTGTCCGCAGGGGTGCTGATTCTGGAGGGGCTTGATTTGTCGGCGGCGCGTGCGGGAAACTATTACCTCTTTGCCGCCCCGGTCAAAATCGCGGGCTGCGACGGCGCGCCGGTTCGGGCGATGCTGATGGAAAAGTAAAACGATCAGGCGGAATGTTTGAAAAATGATGACCGGGCTGTTTGATGCAAACTGCTTGCGGGCGGATTGATTGACAGCTCAGATTGACTGACAGCTATCATAAAGAAAGGATGGAGGAACTATGAACGCGTCAATTTCTTTGGCAGAACTGATTTTGTCTCTTCAGACACTTTTGTCTGAAATGCTGCTGCTGTATATTCCGATGCTTGTGGCGGAGATAGCTTTGGCTGTCATTCTCGGCTTTTGTGTCTATTATCATGCACGCAGCCTCGGCAACCGAAAAGCGGCTATGTGGGGTATTCTTTCGGGATTGTTCTCTTTGGCGGCGCTCGTCTATTTGATTGTACAAATTGCCTCTAAACCGAAGCCGCTCTATTGTGCTCGCTGCGGCTGCCCGGTAACGGCGTCCGACGCCTGTTGTCCGCAGTGCGGTGCGCCGCTTTGTCCGACGGCGGATGCGATTGACGGTGAAACAGTCGTCCGCTTAAAAAGGCGCTCCCGTATATTGCTGATCGTTTGGATTGTGCTGTATGTTGCCATGCTGATACTGTCTTTTGTGATTTTGAACCGTTCTTTGAACAGTATGTTCGAACTGTTCACTACGCTCGTACAGCGAGCGGGCTTGTAAACCGAATCAAAAAAATCCGCTGTGTATCGCTCCTTTTTAAAGGACATACACAGCGGATTTTTATATGTCTGAATGAATATTCACATCGGCAAAAGCGTTACTTGTCTGACGAGGATTGGTCGTTTTTGGGCGTGGCGGCATCCAGCATCTTGGAGATGGTCTCCTGAAAGCTGTTGATGTCGGTGAACTGGCGGTAAACAGAAGCAAAGCGCACATAAGCGATTGCATCAATATCCTGTAAGGCTTCCATCGCATATTCGCCGATAACCTGTGCCGTCACTTCGCGGTCAAGGGAATTTTGAATTTTGGCTTCAATCCCGTCAACCGCTTTTTCGAGGACCTCCAGAGAAACGGGGCGCTTTTCACAGGCGCGCAGCAAGCCGTTAAACAGCTTTTGGCGGTCAAAGACTTCGCGCGACTTGTCGCGCTTGACGACAATAATCGGCATACTTTCGACGATTTCATAGGTGGTAAAGCGCTTGCCGCATTGCAGGCATTCGCGGCGTCGGCGGATACGGGCGTTTTCGTCGGTGGGACGGGAATCAATGACCTTGCTTTCGATATATCCGCAAAACGGGCATTTCATGCGGCGTCACTTCCTTTTTATAGATTGTAAAGCGTCAAAAGAAGAATACCATATCCTGTAAAAAAAAGCAAGCGCTTTTGACGGCTTTCACAAGATGTAGTGGATGGCTGCAAAAGTCTTTGCCATCAGGAAACGGGAAGCAGAGCCTTCAGCGCCGCCGCGGCGTTTGCGAGCTGTGCAATATCGTCAAAATTCCGACGGTACAGCTCGATGATGAGCGCGCCGTCAAAGCCGCTGTCCTTCAGCGCACGCAGCACGGCGGAAAAATCCTCATCACCCGTTCCGGGCGGCAAGCAGTCGTGCCCGCTGTTGTAATCGCTGATATGCACATGGCGGATCGCGCCGCGCATCGCGTCGATCATATCCGACAAAGCGACGCCGCTGCGGCGGCACTGCTTGAGGTCGAGGGTGAACTGCGCCTTGTCGCCGAGCAGACGGCGCATCGTTTTGACATAGTCCGGACTGCTTGCGCGAAAACGCACCACATTTTCCTGAAGCAGGGTCACGCCGTAGCGCTGTCCCAAATCGTATACCCGTTCAAAGCGTTCGATCGATTGCTCCGCAGGCAAAACGCCCGCCTCGCGGTCTCCGTGCAGGATCAGATAGTCGGCGCCGAGCGCAGCGGCGGCCTCAAAAAGCGCCGAAAAGACGGACAAGCCGTCCTCAAAGCGCCGCTCATATGCGGAAAACAGGAGATACGGCTCAAAGGCGGAGGTGTACGGATGCAGCGAACGGATGTGCAGCCCGGCGGCGTTTGCACGCTCCTTTAAGAGAGCCGTGAACGCCGGGGTAACCTCGCTGTGGGTGTTGACAAAAACCTCTGCCGTATCGACGCCGAGCCCCCCGAGAGCGGTCAGCGCATCTTCGGGCGGGAGGGGGTATAGATTGGAGGTCGAAATGCCGATCTGCATATGCGTGAGCTCCTTTTGACAGAATCAGTGTGTGGCTGACGGACAAAAACGGGGAAAGAAGGGGCATCGGCGGACCGCCGCAGTTTTAAGGGCTCAGTTTCCGCATTCAATGCTGATTTCGTTGAATTTGGATAGAATGTCATCGACCTTCAACTGCTTTTTCTGTTCCCCGCGCACATCGGTCACGCAGGTGCCCTCGTGCATCATCACAAGGCGGCTGCCGTATTCCACCGCAAAGCGCAGATTGTGGGTGACCATAAGCGTGGTGACGCCTTTTTCCCGCACCAGCTTGTCGGTCAGACGCATAATGGTTTCGGAGGATTTCGGATCGAGCGCCGCGGTATGCTCGTCGAGAATCAAAAGGCGGATGTCGGTCATGTTCGCAATCACAAGGGCAAGCGCCTGTCTCTGCCCGCCCGAGAGCGTGCCGACCTTCACGCCGAGACGGTTTTCCAGTCCCATGCCGCAGTCCTCCAAAAGCGTGCGGTAATAGTCCTCGCGGTGTCGGTTGACCGCACGGCCGAGACCGTAGCGCTTTTGCTTGTTGTCGGCAAGCGCCATGTTTTCAAGTATGGTCAGGTTGGCGCAGGAGCCTTTTTGCGGATCCTGAAAGACGCGCCCGATAAATTGGGCGCGGCGGTATTCCTTCCATTTGGTGATGTCGCGGCCGTCGAGCAGGATGCGTCCCTCGTCAAGAGGAAGCGAGCCGCACAGCAGATTGAGCAGCGTCGTTTTTCCCGATCCGTTTGAGCCGACAATGGCCACAAATTCGCCGTCTTTTACTTCAAAATCAAAATGATCGAACAGCAGCATCTCATCGACGGTGCCGCGGTTAAAATATTTGACAATTTGTTCAAAGCGGATCATGTGCGCGCCTCCTTGCCTTTCCCGAGCATTTCGCTGACCACCAGTGCGATGACCAGCAGCATCGCCATCAACAGTTTCAGCAGTTCATTGGGCAGACCGAGATCCAGTGCAATTTGCAGGCAGGCTTTATAAAGGATGGAGCCGAGAATGACCATGGTCGTGGCCACCCGCAAAAAACGCAGTTTTCCGAAAAGGCTGATGCCGATAATCACCGCCGCGAGCCCCAGCACCACCATGCCGGTTCCCATATTCTGATCGGCGGAGGTTTTTTGCTGTGCCAAAACAGAGCCGGCAAGGGCGGCAAAGCCGTTGCCGAGAGCAAGCCCGATGATTTTGGATACACCGGGGTTGCGGGCGAGCATCGTCACATATTGCTCGTTGCTGCCGGTCGCCCGCAGCAGCAAGCCAGATTTGGTTCGCAGATACCAGTCGAGGACAAACTTGCACACGAGCAGCAGCACAAAGGCGACAATGACCTTTCGAATGAGCAGCGTGCCGCCTTCGACCGCGATGCTCTCCGGAATGAGGCTTGCGGGGAAGGAGCTGAAGATGGTGGCGTTCGGATAGACGGTGGGCATGAACGATACGATGGACAGGCCGCCGGTCCCGGTCATGGAAATGACGAGGTTGACGGACAGCAGTGCCGTCATCACAAGAATGCCGCACAGCAGCGGACGGATATGCAGCTTGACATGCAAAAAGCCGGTCACGCAGCCTGCCGCCGCTCCCGCGCAAAAGGAAACCAGACAGCACAGCCACGGATTCACACCCTGCAAAATCAGGACGGCGGACACCATCGCGCCCAGCGGAACGGTGCCGTCTACCGAGAGATCGGGGAAGTCGAGAATGCTGTAGGTGATATATACGCCGAGGGCCAAAATGGCATAAATAAAGCCCTCCTCCAGCACGGTTTTAAACAGTTGTAAGAATTCCACTTGAGCACCGCTTTCTCAGTAAAAAATAACAGACGGCGGCGGAAGACAGATGTCCTCCGCCGTCGCGGTTTACAGATGGGAAGAAGAACAAACGCCGAAAACAGGAGGCCGGTGATACGGCAAATCCTCTTTTATTGGGCGTCGGCCGTGACCGCTTCTGCGTTTGCATAATCCGCGGGCAGCGAAATGTTCAGTTTGGCAGCCACATCGGGGTTATACACCGGCTGGCTGTCTGCAACCAACTGCACGGGCATGGTCGCCGCGTCCGCACCGCTGAGCAGCTTTGCCGCCATTTCGCCGGTGGTCTTGCCGAGCGCGACATAGTCGAGTGTTTCGGAAGCAAGGCAGCCGTTCTTGACCTGCTCGACCTCCGAGCCGTAAACGGGGATGCCCGCCTCGTTGGCTTTTTCGAGCAGTACCTGCAGATTATCGACGACATTGTTGTCGGTGAAGTTGGTGATGCAGTCGACCTTGGTCACCAAAGAAGCGGCCGCCTGCGCTACATCCGCGGCGCTTTGAATACCGCTGTCGACAATCTCGACATCATAGCTTGCCGCCAGTTCCTTCAGTTTCGCGAGATGAGAAACCGAGTTTGCTTCGCTGGTGGTGTACAGCACGCCGATCTTTTTGACATTCGGCTGGAAGGCCTTGATCATTTTGAGCTGTCCCTCGAGATTGAGCTGGTCGGAGGTGCCGGTGCAGTTGGCGCCGGGGGCGTCAAGCGACTGCACGAGCTGCGCGGCGACGGGATCGGACACCGCGCAAAACAGCACCGGAATATTTGCGCCCTGCGCCAAACCGAAGGCGGCGGTCGCGGCGGGGGTCGCAATGCCGATGATCAGGTCATAGTTTTTGGAAATCATGTTCTGGGCGATAGAGCCGGCCGTTTCGGGCAGCCCTTGTGCGTTTTGGTAATCGACGGTTACGGTTTTTCCGTCCTCATAGCCGGCGGCTTTCAGCCCCTCGATCAGACCGGTGTAGCAGTTGTCCAGCGAGGGGTGCGTTGCAAATTGAATGATGCCGACGGTGGGGATATCCCCTGCGGCTGTTGTTGTGGAGGTGCCGCTGTTGGCTGCGGGCGTGCCCGAGCAGGCGGTAAGCGCGGTCGCCGCCAGCACGACGCACAGTACAACGCAAAGCAATTTAACGATTTTTTTCATTATGAATCAAACTCCTTTTTGTTCTGATTTTGAGATAAAACAGCGTGTATATCGAGCTCTGTTGTAGACTTCATCGCCATCGTGTCAATCCCATAAAATCGTCTCCCGTAAAGCAGATTTCTTGCGTGAGAATCGGTGAATTTCGGATATAAAAAAGCTCTTGTCCCCACATAACAGGGACAAGAGCCATCACTCCTGCGGTACCACCCGGCTTCATCCGTAAAAAACGGATGCTCTCCTTTCGCACACGGAACATCATGCGCGCTTCGCGGATAACGGGTGAAGCTCCCGTCGCCCCTACTGACCGATTGCCGGTGTTCGGTTTGCCCTCAAAAGTCCATTCTGCGCATCCGCTGCTGCCGCTTTCCACCATCGACGGAAATCCGTAACCTTCGCGGCTCTCTGTAAACACCTGATGACGCGCATACTACTCTTTTTCACAGGTTTCTCTTTTTCTGTTTATCAGTATATGCCGCCCGAACGCGTTTGTCAAGCAAATTTTGCGATTTTCACGAAATCCGGGTTCTTTCTTTTTCTCTATTGCCGATTTAGTCATTGACAAAGCGCCCTCTTTTGCCTATACTTGTACTGTTTTGGATATTGTATTCGCATAATAGAGCAGGAATAAAGATATCGCAGGAAATACAGAAAAAAGGTCGAGTGAACAGTCATGAGTATCAGAAACAATCTTCGCAATATCGCCATTATCGCCCACGTCGATCACGGCAAGACGACGCTTGTGGATCAGCTTTTGCGTCAAAGCGGCGTTTTCCGCGCCAATGAGCAGGTCGCCGAGCGCGTGATGGATTCGAATGATCTTGAGCGCGAACGGGGCATTACCATTCTCGCCAAAAACACCGCCATTATGGTGGGGGATACCAAAATCAATATCGTCGACACGCCCGGCCATGCCGATTTCGGCGGCGAGGTGGAACGCATCCTGCTGATGGTGGACGGGGTGCTGCTGCTGGTCGATGCGTTTGAAGGGTGCATGCCGCAGACGCGCTTTGTGCTGAAAAAAGCGCTCGGACTCGGCAAGAAGCCGCTTGTGGTCATCAATAAAATCGACCGCGACGGCGCGCGCCCCGCACAGGTCATCGACGAGCTGCTGGATCTGTTTATTGAGCTGGGCGCCAGCGAGGATCAGCTTGATTTTCCGGTGGTTTACGCTTCGGCGCGGGACGGCTATGCCTCTTTGGATCCGAATGTGCGTGAGGGGAATATGAAGCCGCTCACCGATGCCATTTTAAAATATATTCCCGCGCCCGAGGGCGATCCCGACGGCCCGCTGCAAATTCTGTTTTCCAACATTGATTACGACGAGTATACGGGGCGCATCGGCGTCGGGCGCGTCGAGCGCGGCACGGTCAAAAACGGACAGGCGGTCACGCTTTGCCGCACCGACGGAACCACAGCCGGCGCGCGCATCGGCAAGCTGTATCAGTTTGAAGGGCTGCGCCGCGTGGAGTGCGACACCGCCGCCGTCGGCGATTTGATCGCTGTGAGCGGGATTTCCGAGCTGAATATCGGCGAAACCGCCTGTGCTCCCGACTGCCCCGAAGCCCTGCCCTTTGTGCGCATCGACGAGCCGACCATATCCATGCTGTTTATGGTCAACAACAGCCCGTTTGCGGGCAAAGAGGGCAAATATGTCACCTCCCGCAATTTGCGTGACCGCCTCTTTAAAGAGGTGGAGACCAATGTCAGCATGCGGGTGAGGGAAACGGAGACCACCGATGCGTTTGAGGTGTCGGGGCGCGGCGAGCTGCATCTGTCCATTCTCATCGAGACGATGCGCCGCGAGGGCTTTGAATTCGCTGTTTCCAATCCGCGCGTCATCTATAAGCAGGCGGAGGACGGCACGCTGTTGGAGCCGATGGAGCTGTTGATGATTGAGGTGCCGGAGACATATGTCGGCGCGGTCATGGAAAAGCTCGGCTCCCGCAAGGCCGAAATCGTGAACATGGGTACCCGCGACACGGGCACAAGTCATCTGGAATTTCGCATTCCCGCCCGCGGGCTGATGGGTTATCGTCAGCAATTCTTGACCGATACCAACGGCAACGGCATTATGAACAGTGTGTTTGACGGATACGATCCGTTTAAAGGAGAGATTCCCCAGCGCATGCAGGGCTCGCTTGTATGCTTTGAAACGGGGGAGACGACGAGCTACGGGCTCTTTAATGCGCAGGACAGAGGAGAGCTGTTTGTCGGCCCCGCCGTGCCGGTTTATGAGGGCATGATCGTGGGACAATCACCGAAAAATGAGGATATCACCGTCAATGTGTGCAAAAAAAAGCATGTCACCAATATGCGCGCGGCCGGGTCGGATGAAGCGCTGCGCCTGACGCCGCCGACGGTGCTGTCTCTTGAGCAGTCGCTGGAATTTATCAATGACGACGAGCTTGTGGAGGTCACACCGAAGAGCATTCGCCTGCGCAAGCGCACGCTCTCGCATGAGCAGCGGATGAAGGAGGCGGCGCGGAAAAAGGGCTGATTCCTTTTTCGGCGGGTGAAAAACAAATAGAAAGAGAGGCTGCTCTGTATGCTGAAACGACCGTTTTTCATCATAGGGGCCGCCTCTTTTTTTACCGCGCTTTTGTGCGCCTTTCTCCCCGCGGCGGTTTTGGCCGTTGCCGCGGGACTCACAGCGGCGGCGCTCATCGTGATTTGGCTTGTGCGGGTGCCGCGCGCCGTTCAAAAAGCGGTGACGCTTGCCGCCGTGTCGGCGCTTGTGATCGGCGGACTGTATCTGCTCAAAAATCAAACGGTCGTCCTGCCCGCCCTTTCTTACAGCGGGCAGACGGTGCAGGCGACGGTGCAGATTAAGGAGCCCGCCTCGTCCGACCGCTCGTATATCGTCGAGGCCAAGGAGGGCGACCTGCCGACAGGTACACGGCTGTGCCTTTGGGTGGGAGAGAACGAAGCAGCGCTCAAAAGCGGCGACTTGCTCCGCGGCTCGTTTGTGCTCACCGCAGCCTTTGATGCGTCGTCCTTGCAGGACGCCGCTTATGCCCGTGCAAACGGGACCTACCTCTATGCGTGGTCTGCCGGTGCGCCGCTTGTTTATGAGGACGGGCATGAGGCGCTTTTGCCTTGGGAACAAGCGGTGATCGCCGTGAGGGAACGGATCCACCGCGAGCTGTATGACCGGCTGCCGCTGTCGCAGGCGGCTCTTTGCGAAAGTGTTTTGCTGGGCGTAAAGGACAATTTGCCGGATACGCTGTCCGAAGCGTTTCGGGGCGCCGGGGTGTATCATTTGCTGGTGGTATCGGGGCTTCACCTGTCCATGATATCGGGTGCTGTTTTATGGGCGCTGCGGCGTCTGCGTCTGAGCGAACGGTTATGTGCGGCGATCGCGATGCCGGTTGTGTTTTTCTTTATGATGCTCTGCGGGTTTTCGCCCGCTGTTTTGCGGGCGGGGATCATGACGCTGTTGATGCTTTTTTCCATCCTTTTGCGCCGTCGGGCGGACGGGCTCAATTCCCTCGGTGCGGCGGCAGCGCTGATGCTGCTTGCGAATCCGTTTGCCGCCTGCGACATCGGAATGCAGCTTTCGTTTGCGGCGACGGCGGGATTGCTGCTTCTCTGTCCCATATGGGACAGAGAGGTGACCGCGCGCGTACTGCCGCAGAATAAAAAAGCGGCCGCCGTTTTGCGCTTTGCGGTATCGCTTGTTGGGGTATCGGTGTGTGCGACGCTTGCCACCATGCCGCTTTCGGCACTGTATTTTTCAGAGCTGTCGTCGCTCTTTTTGGCGGGAAATCTGTTGTGCGTCCTGCCCGCCTGTGCGCTCATTGTGTTGTGCGCGCTGTCGTTGGTGACGGCGCTTATTCCGTTTTTGGATCTCCTCTGCAACGGCTTGTTTTGGCTTGTAAAAGTTTTGTGCGACCGGATGATCGCCGTGACGGGATGGCTTTCCTCTCTGCCGTTTTCAACGGTTTTTGCCGGAGAACCGTATTTGATTTTGTGGCTGTTCGGGCTGGCGGTTTTGCCGCCGCTCGGGTATGTACTGTATCGCAGGCGCGGCGCCGTCTGTGTGCTGTCGGCGCTGGCTTTGATTTTGTTGCTCGGCACGGGTATTACGAATGTCATGAGAGACGGCGTCGCCTTTATAACGGCCGCGGACAGCAAAACGGCGGCTTTTGTCGTGCAGGAGAGCGACGGGTGCGGAATGGTTTTCGGCGGTGACGGCAAGGCGCTGAAAAGCGCGTGCCGAACACTGAAGAATAGGGGGATTAACGAGCTTTCATGGCTTGTTTGGCTCAACGAGCCGGCTGTGCAGACGATTGATTTGTCCGCGCTTGCCGTGCCGATTGATCGTCTGATCCTGTGTGAACGTGCAGAATCGTATACGGCACTGCCGACGGCGGAGCAGGTCATGTGCTTGACAGACGAAAAGGTATACGCTCTTTCAAAAAACAGCTCGCTGGAGCGCCGAAAAGACTTTTGGCGTCTCTCTGTCGGGGAAACCTCGCTGCTTCTCTGCCCGAAAAACAGCGATGCGGCACTGCTGCCCGCGGCGTGGCGTTCGTGCGATGTGTTGCTGTATCAGACACTTTTGCCCGTTCACACAGACCTGCTGCAAGCGGATATGGCGATTTGCTTTTGCGCCGAAAGGGATGCGCCCGACGATGCGGCCGCCCCGTGCGGCGCCCATGTGCTTCTGACTCCCTCGACCGACGGCGCGCGCTCCTTTATGACGCGCGGGCATGGCGATATTACCCTGCGCTGAGCCGCAAACGGGAACGCGCGGCGGCTGCTTTTTAGCCGCAAGAAAAATTGCCTTTTTTCTCTTTGTGTGATAAAATATAGGATAGGATAAAAAACCGAAAAACGGCGACCGTATTGTCGGCGGGGAGGTGTGCCCGGTTATGAAACAGCTTACCTATCAGCAGCAGCTGGATGAGACGCTTGCCGCACTGCACAGCGAGGGGAAAATCCCGACGCTTCTTTTGCATGCTTGCTGTGCGCCGTGCAGCTCGTATACGCTGGAATACCTGAACGCGCATTTTGACATCACCGTTTTGTTTTACAATCCGAATATCTCCTCCGAGGAGGAGTATCAAAAGCGCATTTTGGAGGAACAGCGCTTTTTGAAGGAATATCCCTTCACGCGTCCGGTTCATTTCGTTGAAGGACCCTATGAGCCCGCACGCTTTCGGGAGGCGGTCAAGGGACTGGAAGCTCTGCCGGAGGGCGGGGAGCGCTGCTACCGGTGCTATGAATTGCGGCTGCGCGAGAGCGCCGCGTATGCCGCTTTGAACGGGTTTGAATATTTCACCACGACCCTTTCCATCAGTCCGCACAAAAATGCCCGCTGGCTCAATGAAATCGGCAAGCGCCTTGAACAGGAATACGGGGTGCGGTATCTTGTTTCCGATTTTAAGAAAAAAAACGGGTATCGCCGCTCGATTGAGCTGTCGGAGAGGTATCATCTTTACCGCCAAAATTTCTGCGGCTGTGCCTACAGCCGTCGGGAGCGGGAAAGAGCGGATGCACAAAGGGCGGTGCATTCGGTCGGAGACGAGCGGATTTTGCAGGAATGAAAAAAACAACTTGCAAAACCATGCTCGGTGCGTTACAATGATAAAAAATGAGCGCGGTTGCGCATATTGTATGAGGTGGCAATGGATATGACGGATCTCACACAGGCGACAAAGCAGCAGCTGACGGCACGCCGTGAAGAGCTATTGAAGGAATATGAATCGTATAAGGCGCGCGGGCTTCAGCTCGATATGTCCCGCGGCAAGCCGGGGCCGGAGCAGCTTGATTTGACGCTGGATATGCTGGAATGTGTCAATGCGCGCGACGGATATCGCACCCGTGACGGGATTGACACCCGCAATTACGGCCTGCTCGACGGCATTCCCGAGGCAAAGGAGCTGTTTGCCGATATTTTGGGCGTGTCTGCGGACAACATCATCGTCGGCGGCAACTCCAGCCTGAATATGATGTTTGATTATATCGCCACCGCCTATGCAAAAGGCGTTTGCGGACAGGAGCCGTGGGGCAAGCAGGGAGCGGTCAAGTTCCTTTGTCCCGCGCCCGGCTACGACCGCCATTTTGCCATCACCGAATATTTCGGCATTGACATGATCACCGTTCCGATGACCCAAACGGGCCCCGATATGGATATGGTTGAGAAAGCGGTCGCCGACCCGCTGGTCAAGGGAATTTGGTGCGTGCCCATGTATTCCAATCCCGAGGGCGTGACCTATTCCGACGAGACGGTCAGACGCTTTGCGGCGCTGGCGCCTGCCGCGGAGGATTTTCGCATTATGTGGGACAACGCCTATTGTGTCCACCATCTGACCGATACGCCGGATCATTTGCTGAATATTTTCGACGAAGCAAAGGCGACGGGGCGGGAGGATATGATTGTCGAATTTACCTCCACCTCCAAAATCAGCTTTCCCGGCTCGGGATTGGCGGCCATGGCGGCGAGCGCGCGCAACATTGCGGATGTCAAAAGCCGCATGACCGTACAGACGATCGGTTATGACAAGCTGAATATGCTGCGGCACATGCGCTTTTTCGGCAATGCCGACGGCGTCAGGGAGCATATGAAGCTGCATGCGGCGCTTTTGCGCCCGCGCTTTGAATTGGTGCTTTCGATGCTGCGGGATCGGCTCGGCGGCAAAGGGATCGCCTCTTGGCATGAGCCGAAGGGCGGCTATTTTGTCAGTGTCAATCTGCTCGACGGCTGCGCGTCTGAAACGGCGCGGCTGCTCAAAGAGGCGGGCGTGGTCATCACGGGCGCCGGCGCGACCTATCCTTACGGCAACGATCCGCACGACAGCAATATCCGCTTGGCTCCGACCTTCCCGCCGATCGACGAGCTGAAAACGGCGATGGAGCTCTTTTGCCTGTGCGCGGAATTGGCGGCGACCGAGAGACTTTTGGAAAAAAACGAACGGTGATTTTGTAAAAAAAGGGTTCAAATCACCTGAAAATCGTCGGGAAAGATTGACTTTCCCGACGGTTTCTTTTATAATAAGGATATTGTGTTGTGTTGCGTCCGTGCGAGAACGCCTTTCTTCCCGCACGAACACAGACGCGCGAATTTATATCGTGGAGGGGCTAGCCGATGAAGCGAACACCAAAGGGCATTTTCTTCGTCGTCGCCTTGTTGATTGTAGCTTTGACATACACCTCGTTCTTCGGTGTATACAAATATTACGGCGACAGGCGCGATACAGTTATCCGCGGAGCGGCGGATATTCGATTCGGTATTGATATCCGCGGCGGCGTGGATGTCACATTCGGACCGAAGGATGAGTCGATTGACGCGACGGAATCACAGGTCAATGCGATCAAGAGTATTATTGAGCAGCGTTTGGTTGGCGAGAATATCACCGACTATGAATGCTATGCAGATGTCAATAATCAGCAGGTGATCGTGCGTTTCCCGTGGCAGAGCGATGAGGCGGATTATGACGCTTCCGCCGCCATTGCGGAGCTCGGTGAGACCGCGCAACTTGCATTTTATATCGGCAGCGAGACCAAAACCGAAACGGATTCCGAGGGTGTGCAGCACACGGTTCCGAGCGGCGAGCTGGTGCTGACCGGAGACGGCGTTTCCAACGCGGAAGCGGTTTGGCAGTCAGACGACAACGGCAACAGAGAGCCGGTCGTCAAGCTGACGCTGCAAGGCGACGCCGTTCAGGCGTTTGCCAACGCGACCGAAAAACAGGCGGCCAGCAAGGGCTCCATTTCCATTTGGCTTGATGAAACGATGATTTCCAATCCTACGGTACAGGCGCACATCACGGACGGCACGGCGATCATTTCCGGCTCGTTTGAGACATTCTCCGATGCGCAGAGCCTTGCCAATAAGATCAATGCCGGCGCCCTGCCGTTTGAGATCGAGGCCAAATCGTATGCGACGCTGTCCCCGACACTCGGTGAGAAGGCGCTTGACGCGATGGTGATGGCGGGACTGATCGCCTTTTGCATTGTGGCGCTGTATGTGATCTTCTGGTACCGTTTGCCCGGCTTTGTGGCGGTGATTGCCCTGATGGGACAAATCGCCGGATCGCTGGCCGCCATCTCCGGTTATTTCAGCTTCTTTGACAGCTTCACGCTGACCCTGCCCGGTATCGCCGGTATTCTGCTTTCCATCGGTATCGGCGTCGATGCCAATGTCATCACCGCTGAGCGTGTGCGCGAGGAGATTCGCAGAGGAAAGACCATTGACGGAGCCATCCGAACCGGTTCAAAGAACTCTTTCTGGGCGATTTTTGACGGCAACATCACCGTTTTGATTGTCGCAGTCGTTCTGATGGGCGTGTTCGGCCCGCCTTCGAGCTTCTGGGCGACGATCCTTTCCTGGGCGCTCTTTATGTTCCCCGCCTCTACGACCGGTATGGTATATTCGTTCGGTTATACCCTTTTTGTCGGCGTGGTGCTGAACTTTGTGATGGGTGTTGCGCTGTCCCGACTGATGCTCCGTTCCATCTCGCGGTTTAAAATTTTCCGCAATCCGTGGCTGTATGGAGGTGAGCGCAAATGAGAAACGAAATAAAATTTGATTTTATTGCACACCGTAAGGTTTTTATGATCATAAGCGCCTGCATTTTGGTGATCGGCTTGATTGTCAATCTGATTTTCGGTGTGGAGATGGATGTCTCCTTTAAAGGCGGCACGGTTCTCAAGTACAGCTACACCGGCACGATTGACCGCGCCGCGGCCGAGAGCTTCTTTACCGAACAGCTCGGCAGTAAGGCGACGGTGGAGGTTTCCGAAAGCAGCGGGCTGTCCATTTTGAATGTCTACAGTACGCAGGAGATTTCACTTGATACGCAGAATACGGTGGAAGCCGCTGCCGCTTCGAAGTATGCAGACAATGAGATCATGTTGGTAGATGCCAACTCACTCAGCCCGACAGTCGGCACGCTGTTCTTCATCAAATGTCTGGTTGCGACAGCGCTTGCCTGCCTGTTCTTGGTGGTCTATGTTGCTTTCCGCTTCCGCAAGATCGGCGGTGTATCCGCCGGGTTGATGGCCATTGCGGCGCTTGTACACGATCTGTTGATCGTATACTTTACATTCGTGATTTTCCGTATTCCCCTTAACGATAACTTCGTGGCGGTCATCCTCACCATTCTCGGCTACTCTCTCAATGATACCATCGTCATCTATGACCGTATCCGCGAGAACCGCCAGCGCATGGGCGCGTCGTCCGATATCAACGAGGTGGTCAACGCCAGCTTGCAGCAGTCGTTCCGCCGTACTTTGAACACCACTATTACAACCGGCATTGTGGTGCTGACGCTTGTGATCGTTGCGCTGACCCAAAATCTGGAGTCGATCATCAGCTTTGCCGTGCCGCTGCTGTTCGGTGTGATTTCCGGCTTCTACAGCTCGACCTTCCTCTGCTCGCCCGTGTGGGCGCTGTGGGTTTCGCACCGTGCCAAGAAATCCGGCAAGAAAGCATAAGCCGCTTTTGTCAAAACGGCTCTTTGCGCAAAACAAATACTCAAACAGAAAGCCCCCTGCTGCGTTTCTGATGTGCAGCAGGGGGCTTTTATTATCCTTCAAAAAGAGCCTGCGCCGTTTTTGTCTGTCAAAAGCGTTTGCGGTTTTCTGCGTAAAGGGGGAGCGGTCTGCACGGCAGACGGAGAGATTGTCAAAAAAGACGTCATTATGCGCTTTTTTCTCCCTGTATCTGCGGCTTTGCCGAGCTGCCTTTCGGGTTGTTATGCCGAGCGGTCGGCTTCCACGGCCTGACGCCGTCAAGCCAGCCCTGCTGTGCCCAATAGCTGCCGTCAAGATAGTCGGGATCGGCTTTATGCAGAGATTTTTGCAGCATGCGGCAAAATGAAAATTTGATTTTTGTAATCATATTGGTGTGCGCAGGCTTTGTGTAATCAATGCGGGCAAAGGTTTTCGAAAGCTTTTTCACCTTTTTGGTAAGCTCGGCCTGTTTTTGCTCGGGGAGCTTATCCCAAAGCGTGTTGCTCATCAATGCGCCGGTGAATATGCCGATTTCGGAAATTCCCCACCAAGACAGGCTGTGCTTGATATCCTTTGCCGCGGACTTTGCGCCCGCTCCCAAACATTGTGTTAATATGACCGCTCGTTTTCCAAACATTTCGGGAGCGGGGCGGTGCGGGATCCAACGGTAGGCAAAATGATCAAGAAACGATTTCATCGCGCCGGTAACATGAAAAACATAGGCGGGGGAGGTCATCACAATCAGATCCGCTTCCAAAAGCGCCTGTTCGATTGCGCGGATTGTCTCGGCATCCTTGCAGGTGCTTTCTCCTTTTAATACGCAGTTGGTACAGCCGATGCAGAAATTCGGACAGTCCTTTGGAAGAAAATACTCCGTAATGTCCGCGTTATCTTTGAACGCCGACAAAAATATCTCTTTGAGCCGATAGGTCACGCCGTGCTTTTCCGTTCCGTTTATGACGGTGATTTTCATTGCTTACACCTCCAAAATGTTGTGCAAAATCTGTTTGTGAAATGCTCGGCGCTCCTCCTCGTTTGTCAGGTCAACGCCGAGTGTCTGCCATACGGCATCGCGCCTTAAAAACGCCTGTTGCATCACCGCAATGAGGCAGAAGGTCTTTTGCTTTACGGTGTCTTCGTCCCAATCGGGGCGGCAGGCCGCAACGAGAGGCAGATATGCCGCATAGGTCCTCCCGGTGTTGTCGTTGGCTTTGGGGGCTCGCATATCGCCGATGATGGAAACTTTGGATACGGCGTCATGCTCGAACAAAAAGGTAAAGGTCATGCTTCCGAGAGCATCCAGCTTTTCCAAGGGCGTGAGACCTTGCGTTGTCTCTCCTATCGCCTGAAATCGCTCCACAATGCCGTTTATGATGCGCTCTACGCATAATTCGATGAGCGCCTCCTTGCTTTTAAAGTGATAATTCACAAGCCCCAATCCGACGCCCGCTCTTTTGCAGATTTCGCGAACGGTGATTTCATCGAGGCGCTCGCCCTTTTCCTCAATCAATGCGACGGTCGCCTGTATCATTGCTTCTTTATTATCCATTGTTAAGCCCCTTTTTCATACGCAGGTTCCTTTTTTGAACATTGTTCAAACATATTATACTGAACGCTGTTCAAAAAGTCAAGAGCCCCGTTTGACGAATGAACGCGGTTGTTTTGGGACATAGAAAAAGACAGCGTAAAAAAGCAGTTGTCTCTTTTACGCTGTCTGTCTTTTCTGCCGACATTTGCAAAGGGAGAATTGTTTGATCGTTTTTTTGACCGATATCGGCAAGAGGTCATATCGCTTTTTCTTTACGCATGCGGCCGTATCATTTTCTATTGTAAATTGGAAAGCACCCATAAAATATCTTCGCGGATACAAACCGCGCGTCTGCGGATTTCCTGCGGACAATTGCTTTCTTCGAGGTTGACACAGGCATATATTGCGCGTGGATTTTGTGCTGTCATTTGCCAAAACGGGTATTTGATGATGACCGGGGTGTTCATTCCCACACCGAGCTCCAAAAATAAAATAGGCGTATTTTCATGGCGGCGGATAAAAGCTTCATAGCGGCTTGCTGCCGCATACCAACCCGTATCCTGCACAAAGGAGTTGTCACAGCGCAGATTCATTGTCATTGCCGCGCCGCATACGGGACATTTCGGAATAAGTTCCGTGGGAATCTTCATTTCTCTTTGCCTCGCGGCCATTTCACGAACGGCGTTTTCATTATCATATGTTTGATTGTGACAGGCTTTGGAGCATTGCCACAAGCCGTAGTCGCCTTGTGTGTAAAACAACCGCTGTTTATCAAAGCCTGCTTTTTGAAATTGGTGGTCAACATTCGTTGTCAGCACAAAATAATCCTTGTTTTTTATTAGTGCAAGCAGATCGGCATATGGTTTTCCGACAGGAGTATCATAGCGGTTTACAAGAATTTGTCTTGACCACCACGCCCAGTATTCTTCCGGTGTGTCAAAGGGATAAAACCCTCCCGAATACATATCGGTGATGCCGTATTTTTTGTGAAAATCCGCAAAATATCGTTCAAATCTCTCGCCGCTATAGGCAAATCCCGCGGCTGTGGAAAGCCCTGCTCCCGCACCTATGACAACGGCGTCTGAGCCCTGCATTTCTTTGCGCAGCCTTTGTAAACTATCCGAGCAGTTCTCGGTAGATTGCATTGTCCGCATCTTTGAAAACATTGAATATCACCTCGATCTCGCTATGGGTTTGTCTGATATAGTTTTTGACTGTTTTCACGGCGATTTCGGCAGCTCTTCTGTTCGGAAAGTGAAACTCTCCTGTGGAAATACAGCAAAACGCAATGCTTTTCACAGCGTGCTGTTCAGCCAGCTCCAGACACGAACGGTAGCAAGCGGCCAGCAACGCGTCTTCCCGTTGGGTCACCGTGCCGCTGATAACGGGACCGACGGTGTGCAACACATATTTGCACGGAAGATTGTAGGCACTTGTAATTTTGGCTCGTCCCGTAGGCTCGGAATGGCCTTGCTCTTTCATTATTTCGGCGCATTCCAAACGAAGCTGTATTCCCGCATAGGTGTGAACGGCATTATCGATACAACCGTGACAGGGGCAAAAGCAACCGAGAAGCTCCGAGTTGGCAGCATTGACGATCGCATCGCAGCGAAGTGTCGTGATGTCGCCCTGCCATACATATATATTTTCTGTTATCGGAGAAAGCGCCGATAAATCGATGATGCCTTTTTCTGCATTTTCCGTCTGCAAATATTCGTCCTGTATTTTCAGAAAATCCGCACAGGCAGCCTTTGGTGCACGAATATTCATAAGGGCGCGCAGCAATCGCTTTTGCTCTACTGTCTTTTGAGGAATTTCCGTTTCCCTGTACCGGGGGTGTTCCGCCAGCAAGTATTGGATTAAATACCTTCGTTTCTCCGCCTGTGTCATTTTGATTTCCTCTTTTTCACGGCATTTACGGGGCATGCCGAAGCACAATTTCCGCAATGCGAGCAATAGGTGTGTTTCGCCCAAAAGGCGTCCCTTTCATAATACAATAGGAAAATACAGCTTGTTTTCATCACAAAGCATGATGCCGACGGCGCAATTACAGGAAAGTCCGGCATGATCCGCGCTGCAGCGATAAACATATACCTGTTCTTTGCAATGTACTTTAAAATAATCTGTTCCGATTTTCCGATGAAAACAGGGCTGCCGATTATAACAGCCCTGTTTCTGCGGCTTATTCAGCTACCACACTGATACGCTTTTGAATATGATCGCCGTTTGTAGCTTCATCGATCATTGCAATAGCATAGTCCGCATAGCTTATGACGCTTTCTCCTTTGGAATTAAGAATCAATTCTTCGCCGCCGAGAAGGTATTTTCCGGTACGCTCACCGTCTGCCCTGAAATCTCCCGCAGGGCTTATAAATGTCCACTTCACATCGTTTCTTTGACGAAGCTCGGAAAGCGCTTTGCCCTGCGCCTTTGCAAGCGGTAAAAACTGCGGCGGAAAATCTGCTCCGTCCGATACAACGGCGGTGTGCTCCGCATTTACATACAGGCTTCCCGCACCGCCAACCACAAGCAGACGGATATTCGTGCCGGAAAGAATATCGCACAAGTGTTTCAAAGAAGTACTGTGCTGAGGAAGAAGCGCTTGCGTCCAAGCGCCAAAGGCGTCGATAACGACATCAAAGTCCTTTAAATCGGCGGCAGTCAAATCAAACAAATCTTTTTTGAGCACCGTTTGTGCCACTGTCTGATTGTCTTCACGAACGACAGCGGTCACCTGCAACCCTCTGCTGACTGCTTCCTTGACGATATGCCTGCCGGCTCTTCCGTTTGCACAAACTACTGCAATCTTCATGTTGAGTTCCTCCTTCGTTTCAGGTCAGTTATGATTTGTTAAGCCCCGGAGCGGCCGTTCCCCGTAAGCTCTGATTCAATTATACGGTTTATAGTTTCTAATGTAAAGTAAGCACTTTTTTGTATTGTAGTTACCAAAAAGAAACTAATAAAAGTTTCCAAAAGGAAACAATCGGCGCATTTACAGGGATTTTCAGCACGTTCAAGCTTTAAAAAATTTTTTAAGGCATCGGAATATGTCACTTGAAATATTGACCTGTAATACGGTTGTAGGGTATAATAAGTGCGTTAGATACTTTTTGAAACCATTGTAGGAGGCGATTAGCTGTGAGCAAGCAGAACATGACGAAAGAATTGCCCGCGTGCCCTGTCGAAACGACATTGGCGTTGATCGGCGATAAGTGGAAGGTTTTAATATTGCGTGATCTGATATCGGGAACGAAGCGTTTCGGTGAGTTAAAGAAATCTATCGGCACGGTATCACAAAAGGTGCTTACCGCACAGCTTCGAAATATGGAAGAAAACGGACTCATCAATCGAAAGGTATATGCGGAGGTGCCGCCGAGAGTGGAATATTCTCTCACTCCGTTGGGACAAAGTCTCAAGCCGATACTTGACGCCATGTGGGATTGGGGCGAAGCGTATAAAGCATCTGCACATTAAAACAGCGGACATCTGATGACTGACACCGGATGTCCGCTGTTTTAATGATAGCGATTATTTTGTGAGTGTGTAAAAAACGGCGGGCGGCCGCATCGCCCTTTTTTAAGCGGAATCGGTTAAAAGGCCGCTTTCGCTTTTTGAAACAGTTGACGACAGTCGGTTGTTGCGGCAAAGAGGATATCAGGAGGTCTGCTTGTGCTTTGCGGCTTTTTCCCTGAACAAAAAGCGGTGGATCAGCCGATATAACAGGGAGTCGAGGGGATAGGTGATCAGTGCAAAGGCCGCAAAGGCAAGCCACATCGGCAGTGTCGGAAGCATAAAGACGGCGGGAATGTGCAGTCCGAAGGCGTTATTAAGCGGCGTCAGCAGCTCGGCAAGCAAAAGCTCTCCCCCGAAAAAGCAGCCGACCATCAGTCCCCACAGAATGCGCCGCCGCTTTGAAAACGGACGGCATATACGGAAAAGCTGAATCAGCCATACAAAGCCGGTGATATAGACGCAAAGGGTGGACGACTGCATATCGGTCAATCCCATCATCGGCGCAAGCAGCGATTCCGTAAATACCACAAATGCCGTAATGATGAGGGCGCTGGGAAGGGCATTGCTGAGAACGGTGCGTAAAAAGCTCCCTTGCACGCGCTCGCGGCTTGGCTCGAGCGTGAGGAAAAAGCCCGGGATGGATTCCGCCGCAAGGCCGATCATGCTGAGCTGAATCGGCTGAAACGGATAGGTGCTCATCGTCGGCAGCACGATCACGCAGATGGTGACCAAAAAGGACATGATGGTTTTGACAAGAAAGAGGGAAGCGGTGCGGGTGATATTGTTGATGACGCGCCGCCCCTCCATCACGACGGATGGCAACGAAGCAAAGTCCGAGTCGAGCAACACAAGCTGTGAAACCTGCTTGGCGGCGTCGCTGCCCGCCGCAACGGCAATGGAGCAGTCCGCCTCTTTCAGTGCGAGCACATCGTTGACGCCGTCGCCCGTCATGGCGACGGTATGTCCCTGCGCCTTGAGCGCCTGTACAAGCGCTTTCTTCTGCGCGGGCAGCACCCGCCCGAAAATGGTGTATTTTGCAGCGGCCTCGGCGAGCTGCTCCGGCGTTTGCAGGGTGCCGGCGTCTACATAGTTGTCATAGTCGGGAATACCGGCTTTTTTGGCGATGCTGGACACGGTGAGCGGATGATCGCCGGAGATGATGCGCACGCTCACATCCTCCTTGCGGAAGAAGTCGAGAATCTCGACGGCATTCTCGCGGATCTGATCCTCCAGCACGGCGATTGCCAACGGCTGCAGCGCCGCTTTTGCCTGTTCGATATCTGTCTCTTCGCTGAACGCAATCAAAAGGAGGCGCTTGCCTTCCGCTTCGAGTCCCTGTGCTTCGGCGGGGAGCGCCGTTCCCTCCGCAAGCAAACGGTCATATGCCCCGAAAAAAACGGTTCCCGTGTTTTCAAAGCTGACAGCGCTCCATTTGCGCTGAGAGGAAAAGGGAGAACACGAAACGGTCATAAGCGGCAGCGGCTGTGCCGATGCGCTGAAATAGGTGCGGATCGCCTGGGCGGTGGGGTTCGTGTCGCCGAGTGCGTCGATAGCGGTGGCAATCAGCGCGTCAAAATCGGGCGGCAAGGCCGTGCCGCTCCAGGGTATGATGCGGCTGACCTCCATGGTGCCTTTTGTCAGCGTTCCCGTTTTGTCCAGACAAAGAGTATCGACGCGGGAGAGCGTTTCTATACAGTAAAGCTCCTGTACCAGCGTCTTTTTGCGGGCAAGCCGCATGACGCCCACGACAAGGGAGACGGTGGTCAGTAAAACAAGTCCCTGCGGCATCATGCCGAGCAGTGCGGCGGAGGTGGCGGTAACCGTGGTGCTCAGCTCGGTGTGATTGATAAACAGATCGCGCAGGACCAAAAGCGCACCGAACGGGATGATAAAAAACCCCGTAAATCGGATAATGCGGTTGATGGAATCCATGAGCTGAGAATGCAGACGCTTGTGCTTCTTGGCGGCTTGTGTCAGCTTGACGGCGTAATTGTCCGCACCGACATGCTCGACCGTTGCCGTGCAGCTGCCGCTGACGGCAAAACTGCCCGAAAGCAGATGATCCCCCGCTTGTTTCAAAACAGGGGTCAGCTCACCCGTCAGCAGCGATTCGTTGACTTCCATTTCGCCGTCGGTCACAATGGCGTCCACACAAATTTGGTTGCCGTTTTCAAACAGGATTGTGTCATCCTGTACAATCTCGTGCACCGGAATGTCCGCAATGCTTCCGTCGCGTACCACGCGCGCCCGTGCGGCGGAAAGCACGGACAGCTTTTCGAGCGTCCGCTTTGAGCGCAGCTCCTGAATGATACCGACGGCGGTATTGATGGTGATGATGAGCAGGAAGAGCAGATTATGGTAGGAGCGCACGGCAATCAGTGCGGCGGCGATGATAAGATTAAAGAAATTAAAAAAGGTACAGATATTGTCGATCAAAATACGGTAAACCGGCTTTGTAATCGAACCTTTGGTGACATTGATGCGGCCGTCGCGCTTGCGTTGACGCACCTGCTCGGCTGTCAGACCGGTCATATGCAGCGATGAGGGAGCAGGCATGATGTCGCCTCCTTACGGTTAAAAATATCGGCAAAAACCGCGATGGTGACTCATGCCGGATGGCATGAACGGGTATTTGCCGATTCGCAGACAAGTTTATAAAAACCGCTTGAGGGGTCCGGGCAATCCTTATGTGGCGGCGCGCACCGTCAGCGACAGGATGCGTTTGCCGGCGTCCTCTTTGCTGTGCAGTGTCGTCTGGCCGCCGCATACGGAGCAAAATTCCCTGCCTGCTTTGCTTTCGTCGATTTTTACGGGCAGTATGAGATCCCGCCGACCGGCGATACAGGCGCGTTGATGGCCGTTTATGATTTGGACATGTCCGCAGTCGCACGGAATGACCGAAACGGGGCGGTCCTTTTCCTTGCCGAGCATTTGCTTATACAGTCGCGGGCAGTAAAACAGATCGTTTTGTGCCAAGCGCTCGGAGGGATTGAAGGAGAAATCCTCGATCAAAGAAAGCGAGCAGATTCCGCTATTCATGTAATAACAGTTGCTTTTGGTCAATTGGACGGTCACCTCAACAGTGCCCTTGACGGTTTTCATACAGAGGCATCCTTTCCGTTTTGATTATTTTAAGGGGATATAGATGACGCGCCGTCCCTTTTGCATACAGGCGCCGATGACATACCGCGTGCCGTGCGATCGGCCATCCCACAGAGCGAGCACCATATCCGCATAGTCGATGATCTGATCGTTTCTCACAAGCGGCGCGCGCTTGCCGTAGGCGTCGTAGTCGGGATAAAAAATCTTGCAGGGAATGCCGAGGCGCTTTGCGACAGCTTCGGCGGCGCGGTCGATGCCGGATGCGCCGCCGCTGACGATTTCGGTCGTCTGCGCGGGCAGGTGCCGCAGCACCAGTTCCTCTGCATCGGGGGGCGCGCTTCGGCTGCCGATAACCGCAACACGCATGGTATAACACCTCCGCTTTTTCGCTCACAGTCTGTTTATGATCGCCCGTGATCGTATTATCAGACTTTATATTACCTTAAAATAAGTGAAATTACAACGAAAAAAGAAGGAAATTCAGAAAAATTACACATTCTTTCGGAGCTTAACAGGAAAAAATTGCTGTTTGCAAGCGGTTGGCGGCGGCAAATACTTTATTTCTCCCTTGGAAACAATACATAAGAAAGCGAATTCAAGAAGGAGGTTATAGGGCGCATGAAACTGTTTTTTCGAGTTTTGAGCGTTGTTTTGATACCGATTTGCGCCGGCGTGTTTGTTTGTGTCATTGCCGCGCAGGGATATTTGCCGTCGTCGTTTTATGTAAAGGAGGGAGAGACGCTGAAGCTGCCGGTATCGGTGCTGGATGCGACTGTGGAAAATGCACAGGCCGCCGAAACCGCCGCGATTTCGGCAGGAAGCGGGTATGATGCACAGGTGCGTCTGTTTGGAATATTTCCCGTCAAAACGGTGGAGGTAACCGTGCAAAAGGAACGCGAGGTCGCGGTGTGCGGGATGCCGTTCGGCATTAAAATGTTTACGCAGGGTGTATTGGTCGTGGGCCTTGCCGATGTGGACGCCCGTACCGGAGCGCAAAGCCCCGCCAGAAACAGCGGCATCCGTGTGGGCGACACGATTTTGTCGATTGACGGAGAAGAGGTGCATTCGACAGAACAGGTCGCTTCTTTGATAGAGGAGAGTGCCTCGCGTCCGCTGACCCTGCGGGTGCAGCGCCAGCAGGTGGAATTTGATGTACAGCTCACGCCGCTTGCTTCCGTTTCGGAAAAATGCCTGAAGGCCGGCATGTGGATTCGGGACAGCTCGGCGGGGATCGGCACAGTGACCTTTTACGATATGAAAAGCGGGGTTTTTGCAGGACTGGGACACCCGGTCAGTGATGTGGATACGGGCGAAACCATGCCTATTTCCACGGGCGAGATTGTGCCGGCCACCATTTTCGGGGTCGTCAAAGGAGAGGTCGGCTCGCCGGGAGAACTGAAGGGCGGCTTTACAGAGGGCTCGTGGGGCGTGCTCACTGTCAACGGTGAAACGGGGCTTTACGGCGTGCTGACCGAGCAGCCGGATGCGTATGCGACCCTTCCGGTGGCATACAAGCAGGAGATCGTCGAGGGAGAGGCGGAGCTGATCACCACGATCAACGGCAATCAACCGCTTTCTTACCGCATTGAGATTGAACAGGTGAATTATCAGGACGGGGCGCCGACGCGCAATATGATCATCCGCATTACGGATGAAACGCTGCTTTCTGTCACGGGCGGCATCGTACAGGGCATGAGCGGCTCGCCCATCGTTCAAAACGGAAAGCTGGTCGGCGCGGTGACCCATGTGCTTGTGGGGGATCCGACCGGCGGGTATGCGATTTTTGCCGAAAATATGCTTCAAACGGCGAATGCCGTTCCGACTTCCCGTCAAAATACGGCGGCGTAATCCGCAAAAATCGCTGAAATTGGTTAACTTTAAAAAAATTTCCATTTATTGGCAAAAAATTTCTTCCAACCTATTGCAAATATTACCAATTTATGGTAATATTTGATTGTCGCAAAAAACAGTTCATTTCAAGCAATAGAGTGGGAGGTAAACAACAAAATGGAGAAAGTAATCAAGGTTCTGTTGGCGGACAACAGCGAACAATTCGGAAAGCCGTTTGCACAGGCGATGCACAATCACGGGCTTGAGGTGCGCACGGTGCCGAAGGATGGGCGGCAGCTTCTCGAGACCGTTGTCAGAGATCAACCGGATGTGGTCATCATGGATTTCTTCTTGCCCCGCTTGGATGCCATCGGGGTCATGAAGGGCGTTGAAGGACGCCGTATGAGTCACAAGCCGCATTTTGTCGTGATGTCCGGCTTTGACAACGCGGCTCTCGAGAGCGAGGCGATGCTGGCCGGTGCGGATTATTATTTCCTCAAACCGGTCGATGCGGATCAGATGAGCGAGCGGGTACGCACCCTTTGCAGCAAAAGCCGCGTCGAAGCGCTGCCGCGGATCGACCGCATGACACAAAGCGGCAACAAAAACAGCACGCTGGAGATCCGTGTCACGGACATTATCCACCAAATCGGGGTGCCCGCGCACATTAAGGGCTATCAGTATTTGCGCGATGCCATTCTGATGGCGATTGAGGATGAGGATATTATCAACGCGGTGACAAAGCGCCTGTATCCGGCGGTCGCCAAAAAGCATGCGACCACTTCCTCCCGCGTGGAGCGCGCTGATCCATAGGCCGCCAGGGTGCGGCGAATCTGGTCGATGTCTTCGTCCTTGCGGCGTGCCGCGGCGGTCCGGGCGACCATTTCCTCGACCAGCCCGCGCAGGTCGAAGAGCTGCTCGAACTC
>JBJEIR010000159.1:0-2074 GCA_051877215.1 Acutalibacteraceae bacterium
ACCGTAGGAAAACTCATAATCCAATGTTCTGCCGAAATAAAAATCCTTTGTTTTATAGGTTGCTGCTGTACACATAATGGTTCCTCCCGTTTCATATTCAGATAGAACGGCACACGCTTTGCGGCGCGCACCTATGTTTTCACTGTCGCTCATAGGAAAAAGATGCGTTGGAGCGGGACTGCTTTTTGCGCCGCAGCATCGCCGGATGAGCTCACAGGCGGTCAGTATACGGAAATGCTTTCGCCGAGGCAAAAGGAATAAATAAGGCAGTCTTTTACAGGCCGTTTCAATATAACCGACAGCGCCTCGGCGTAAACAAGAAGCTGCGCGCGGTAACGATCGACCAATTCCGACATGGCTTGAATACGGTCGCTTTTATAATCCACGATCACAAGTTCGCCGTCCTCCTCAAACAAGGCGTCGGCGATTCCCTGTACCATGACGCTTTCTTTTGCGGCATCTGTGGGCAGCTCGCTCAAATCAAAGGCAAAATCGGCGACAGGGCGTTTGACCGCAAAGGGAAATTCGCGAAGAAGCAACGGGGAAGCTGCCATACGGGCGGCAAGCGGGCTGTCCATAAACCGCTGAAGCCTTGCCAGCGGCAAAGAGGCGCCTTGAGCGGAAGAGAGCAGGCCGCGGTCAATAAGCTGCTGTGCCTGTTGTGCGGCGGAGCAGCCGTTTGAAAGCTCGGCATACTGCAAAAAGGCGTGTATGGCCGTTCCGCGCTGCGCGGGAGTCAGCCCGTCCGAATTTAGGAAGGCCGGGCGCTGCAAGTCCGACGAGGTATGGAGAGGATCGGCGCTGCGGTCGGCAATTTCGGAAGCGGTCAGCTTGGCGGGGATATGCCCGAGCGCCGCATACGGATATTGATAGTGAATGCGTTCGCTCAGATTGTCAATACGAAGTGCCTCTGCCTGCTCCAAAGAAACAGGAGTGGGTTCTTTCGTGCTGTCGGCCGCGAGAACGGAAATGTGCAGCGGCACGCTGCTGTCGGATACGGCGACATCGGCATATGCCGGCAGCAATTCGCGCAAAGCGCGCGCGCCGGGATGACAAAGAGAGGCCGAAAGGATCCACTCGAGCATATTTCTTGCACGAAGAAGAGCGGCCGGCAGCAGATGCCCGTCTTGATCCGTGGAGGTCGACATCTTTGCAAGGGAAGAGGGCAGGTTATCGGTGGCGGCGGTCAGAATCAGCTTGTCTTTGGCACGGGTCATCGCCACATATAACACGCGCAGATTTTCGGCTTGTTCACTGCGGGTGATCGCCGCGGCAAGCGCTTTGCGGTGAATGGTGTTCGATTTTACAAATGCGTGGCGGTCACGCCGCATCAGCCCGACACCTGCCTCGGCGTGCAGCAGCAGGCTGGAGTTTACGGAGGTGGTGTTGAACTGGTTCCCAAGACCCGCCACAAACACAACGGGAAATTCCAGCCCCTTTGAGTGGTGGACGGTCATGATCTGTACCATATCTGTTGCCATGCTTTCCTGAGAGCCGGGAAGGGAGATATTCTGCTTTTCAAGCTTGTTCAGATAGCGGACAAAAGCGGACAAACCGCGAAAGTCATCCTGTTCAAAACGGCGGGCGTGGTCGTAAAGCTGCCGAAGATTGGCCATGCGCTGCGTGCCGCCGCTGCGCGCCCCCACGATGGACAGCAGACCCGTATCTTCATAGATACGGCGCAGCAGCTGATCCGCCGGCAGAGCGGCCGCCAGCATGCGATAGGTATCAAGCGTGTCCAAAAAGCGGCGGCATTTGACCGCAAGCGGGGTGTCGCCTTTGGCGGCGCGGCGCATCGCCGTGAAGAGCGGCGGCTTCGGCGCGGCGGTGCGAACAGCGGCCAGCTCATCTGCGGAGAAAGCATAGAGCGGTGACAGCAGCACGGCAATCAGAGAAATGTCCAACAGCGGATTGTCGATGATGCGTAAAAAGGAGAGCGCAAGCTGTATTTCCGCACGCTTAAAGAACGATTCGGTATCGCCCCCGCTGACGGGGATGCCCATTTTTTGCAGTTCTTTGACAAACAACGGGGCTCGGTTGGCGGTGCTGCGGAGCAAAATGCAGAAATCGCCGT
>JBJEIR010000160.1:0-2049 GCA_051877215.1 Acutalibacteraceae bacterium
TCGCTGTCGCTTCCCATGATGATTGCTGCTTTTGCTGCCATGTTAGCATCAAATCCTTTCCTTTGATAAAAGAGACGGCTTGCTGCTCCGATGACGGAGACCGCAAATGTTTCTGCAAAAAAGAAAAGCGCAGTGCGATTGCTGCACTACGCTCGTATACCGTATGAACAGTCGGCCGCTTTGGCTGCGGCACTCGGAGAAGACGCCATGCTTTCGTTTGCCGTGTGTCTGCACTGCTTGCAAAGGCAGGCGGCGCACTTGTGCCGAGAGGGGATTGTGTGCGGCGCTTCGGATGCGTACGGTTTGCAGACGGCGCGTACGATCACGAAAACCCCTCCTCACGGCTGAAAGATTGCAGAAAAAATACACTCTTATTTTACCTTTCCGCTCGGCTGAAATCAAGCGTTTTTTCAAAAAAAAGCGTTTTTGGACACCTTGACAATTCCACCTGTTCGTGCGCACAATATTTGTGCAGGATTTTTAAAACGCCTGTCGGGCGGCAAAGCGGTTTATGGATCATCGGGGAATATACCGTAAATTTACAGAAGAAAAACGGCGATAAACGGAATTGATTGCCCTGCAAAAAGGCGCTTTGAAAAGACTGCCGTTAAAAATTTATCAAAACCCTTGAAAAATGGAAGAGAATGGGATAGAATAATAAAGACATCTTTTTAGGAGGTTATCATTATGGCAATTAAAGTCGGTATCAATGGTTTCGGCCGTATCGGCCGTCTGGCGTTCCGTCAGATGTTCGGCGCAGAAGGATATGAGGTCGTGGCAATCAACGATCTCACCGATGCGAAAATGCTCGCTCACCTGCTGAAGTACGATTCCGCTCAGGGTCGTTACGCGCTGGCCGATAAGGTGCAGGCAAAGGAGAACTCCATCGTCGTCGACGGCAAGGAAATCACCATCTATGCCGAGAAAGACGCGAAGAACATTCCGTGGGGCGAGCTGGGCGTTGAGATCGTTCTCGAGTGCACCGGTTTCTACTGCTCCAAGGAGAAGGCGTCCGCTCACCTTGAGGCGGGTGCGAAGAAGGTCGTCATTTCCGCTCCGGCGGGCAACGATCTGCCCACCGTCGTTTACAGCGTCAACGAGAACACGTTGACTCCCGAGGACACCGTGATCTCCGCCGCGTCCTGCACCACCAACTGCCTCGCTCCGATGGCGAAAGCGCTCAACGATTATGCGCCGATTCAGAGCGGCATCATGTCCACCATCCACGCTTTCACCGGCGATCAGATGGTGCTCGACGGCCCGCACCGCAAGGGTGACCTGCGCCGTGCCCGTGCCGCCGCTGTCAATATCGTTCCGAACTCCACCGGCGCCGCGAAGGCGATCGGCCTCGTTATTCCGGAGCTCAACGGCAAGCTCATCGGTTCCGCTCAGCGTGTTCCGGTTCCGACCGGCTCCACCACCATCTTGGTCGCTGTTGTCAAGGGCAAGGACATCACCAAAGAGGGCATCAACGCCGCGATGAAGGCTGCTTCCTCCGAGTCCTTCGGCTACACCGAGGAGCCGCTCGTTTCCTCCGACATCATCGGCATCACCTACGGCTCGCTGTTTGACGCCACCCAGACGATGGTCAGCAAGCTGGACGACGACACCTATCAGGTGCAGGTCGTTTCCTGGTATGACAATGAGAACAGCTACACCAGCCAGATGGTCCGCACCATTAAGTATTTCGCGGAGCTGTAAGAAATCGGACGAGCTCGTCAAAGAGCACTGTCCGCGCTTTCTTGTAAACAAAAAGGCCGTCCTTCTTTTGGGAGGACGGCTTTTTTTCGCACTCCTGCGGAAAATCGCGGTGTGCGTATTCCGGCAAACGGGACTTGTAACGGAGAAAAAAGTATGCTATACTTTCGGCAAAAGAGTTCTAAAGGGCTCTTCAGCTTGTCAAAAAACGCGCTGTAAAAGGATTTTGTGGCATACCACCGCCTCCCCTGTGCAATGGGGAGAGTGGGGTTGACACCAAAGCCTCCCTCTGATGAGGGAGGTGGCAAAAATCTTTGATTTTTGACGGAGGGAGAGAAGACATAGCTGATC
>JBJEIR010000161.1:0-8363 GCA_051877215.1 Acutalibacteraceae bacterium
AGCTCTTTACTTTTACAATAATTCAAATAATGTTGCCATTTTGTTGCCACAAAGGGCACAAGCACGGCAAAAAGCCTTTATTTACGGGCTTTTTTAAGGGTATGAAATCATTCCCACTCGACGGTTGCGGGGGGTTTGGTCGTGATGTCATAGACGACGCGGTTGACATGTTTGACCTCGTTGGTGATGCGGTTGCTGACGGTGGCCAAAATATCATACGGAATCTTTGCCCAATCCGCAGTCATAAAATCGTCGGTGGTTACGGCGCGGATGGCGATCAGGTGATCGTATGTGCGGTGATCGCCCATCACACCGACGGTGCTCACGCAGGGCAGGACACAGAAAAACTGTGCCAGCTGTGATTCATAGCCGTTTTTGGCCATCTCATCGCGCAGCACCCAGTCGGCATCCTGCAGCACTTTGATTTTATCCTGTGTGATTTCTCCGATGATGCGTACACCGAGGCCCGGGCCGGGGAACGGCTGCCGCCATACGAGCTCTTTGGGAATGCCGAGCTTTTCACCGACGCGGCGCACTTCGTCCTTAAACAGATCGGCAAGCGGCTCGATAACACCCAAAAATTGCACATCGTCCGGCAATTCTACCTGATTGTGATGGGTTTTGATGGTATCCGCCTTGCCTTCGTTTTTACCCTTGCCCGATTCGATACGGTCGGGATAGATCGTGCCCTGTGCAAAAAAGCCGAGCTCTTTTTGCTTGCGGATTTCATTCCAAAACACCTTATAAAATTCCGTCCCGATAATGTGGCGTTTTTGCTCGGGATCGGTCACGCCTTTCAGGGCGGCGAGAAAATGCTCCTGACAGTTCACGCGCACAAAATTCATGTCAAACAAAGAGGTAAAGGTCTGTTCGACAAAATCCCCCTCGTTTTTGCGCATGAGCCCCTGATCGACAAACACACAGGTCAGCTGTTTGCCGACGGCACGGCTCAGAAGCCCCGCCGCCACGGAGGAGTCGACGCCGCCCGAAAGCCCGAGAATGACCTGCTTGTCACCGATCTGCTCGCGCAGACGAGCGACGGTGTCCTCGATGAAGGTATCCATTTGCCAGTCGCCCGTGCAGCCGCACACGGCATACAGGAAATTCTTCAGCATTTGATTGCCGAATTCGCTGTGTGTGACCTCGGGATGAAACTGCACGGCATACAGCTTTTTATCGGCGTTTTCCATGGCTGCGACGGGGCAGGCGTCGGTGGAAGCGGTGACGGTAAATCCGTCGGGAGCGGACACGATGCGGTCGGTATGGCTCATCCAAACGGTGCTGGACGCGGGAACCTCGCCAAACAGCGCGGAGTCGGTTTTTTCAATGTGCAGCTCGATTTTGCCGTATTCCGATTGCTCCGCCGTCTCGACCTTTCCGCCGGTCATCCACGCCATCAGCTGGCAGCCGTAGCAAATGCCCAGCACCGGTATGCCGAGCGAGAGGATTTCTTCGCTATAGTGAGGAGAGCTCATATCAAACACCGAGTTGGGACCGCCGGTGAAAATAATACCCTTATAATGCCCGTCGCGGACGGTGTCCAGCGGGACGGTATAGGGGAGAATTTCCGCAAAAACATGGTGATCGCGCACACGGCGGGCAATCAATTGATTATACTGTCCGCCGAAATCCAAAACCAAAACCTTTTCCATTGATATGACCGTCCTTTTCTCGGAGTATTGTATAGTTTGTATTGTATAGTTTTGCCGTTCGGAACGGGTTTTTCCGAACGGCAACATACGGTTTGTGCAGTTAGCGGTAAATAATGGCCTCCCGCTCGGGGCCGTTGGAGACCATGTCGATGCGGTGGCCGAGCTGACGCTCGATAAATTCCACATAGGCGCGCGCCTTTTCGGGCAGCTCCTCATAGCGGCGGATCCCTTTGATATCGCAGTGCCAGCCGGGCAGAGTCGTGAGGATCGGCTTGGCTTTTTTCAGCAGAGGAGTGGTGGGGAAGTCGTCGACCGCTTTGCCGTCGATCTCGTAGCCCGTGCAGACGGGAATCTCTTCCAAATACGACAGGCAATCGAGAGCGGTGAGCACCACCTTGGTCGCACCCTGACATTCGATGCCGTAGCGGGTGGCCACGCAGTCAAACCAACCGACGCGGCGCGGGCGGCCCGTTGTCGCGCCGAATTCGCCCTTATCGCCGCCGTGAATGCGCAGGGCCTGCGCTTCTTCCTCGTCGAGGATCTCGGACACAAATTCACCCGCCCCCACCGCAGAGGAATACGCTTTGGTGACGGCGATGACCTCTTTGATCTCATGCGGCGGGATTCCCGCGCCGACCGCACCGTAGCCCGCCAGCGTGGAGCTGGAGGTGACCATCGGATAAATGCCGAAATCGGGGTCCTTGAGCGTGCCGAGTTGTCCCTCGAGCAGAATGTTTTTGCCGTCTTTCAGCGCGTTTTTCAAATAGGTGTGCGTGTCGCAGACAAACGGCGCGATTTTTTCTTTATAGTCCATGCAGGTGGCATACAGCTCGTCCGCATCGAGCAGCGGCTTATGATACACATGCTCAAGCGTGAGATTTTTCAGTGTGCAGATATTGCTGAGCTTGGCGCGCAGGGTCTGTTCGTCGAACAGCTCGTTGACCTGAATGCCGATCTTTGCGTATTTATCGCTGAAGAAGGGCGCGATGCCGCTTTTGGTGGAGCCGAAGGCGTTTTTGCCGAGGCGCTCCTCCTCATACATATCCAGCAGGATATGATAGGGCATCAGAATCTGCGCGCGGTCGGAAACAAGCAGGTGGGGATGGATGCCCGCTTTTTTGACATCCTCCAGCTCGTTGCAGAATTTATTGATATCCAGTGCAACACCGTTTCCGATGATGCAGGTGACATTGTCATAGCATACGCCGCTGGGCATCAGGTGGAACGCAAAACGGCCGTGCTCGTTGATGATCGTGTGACCGGCGTTTGCGCCTCCCTGATAACGGATGACGATGTCCGCCTGTGAAGCGAGCATATCGGTGATTTTGCCTTTTCCTTCGTCGCCCCAGTTGGCGCCTACGATTGCCTTGACCATGAAATGATCCGTCCTTTCGCGGTACTTATGCTTCGGATGTATTTTTGCCGTGCTTTCACACATCGGGATGACTTGACAGAGATAACGGCGTTCACTTGACGGCATACGGCCGCATATGGCCTCGTCGACCGTTCAAGACGCCTATAAGTATAGCAAATGCGGCGGGGAATTGCAAGAGAATCAGTTCTCTTCCTGCGCATTTTCATCAAAAGAAATCGTGGGCTCCTCCTCGCACATATCCGCCATCATCTGCGCAAGCGCATACTTTTTGGCGGCGCTCCGCCCGAAAAGGGAGGCGACGATGGACAAAATCGGCGTCAGCAGCACCGTAAAATGTCGCAGAACGAGATCGCCGAACGTGAGGCCGCGATCCTTGAGCGCATCATAGGCAAAAATGTCCCCGAGCGAGAGGGCAAACAGCACCAGCAATACGCCCGCGACAACGGTGAGCGCCGTTCCGATCAGAGAGGGCTTCCACTTTTTTCGCAGCAGCAGCACGCTTGCCGCCGCGGCACCGCCCGCCATGACGATGACGCCGAGCCATCCGACCGGCAGCAGGCGATTCAGCGTCGCCGTTTCCTGCGCGGTGTAGCGTTCCGCCTGCAAATTGGCTTCGATCGTCATCAGGCTCCAAAGCTGGACAAGCAGTGTGAGAACCGTGATCAGCAGCATACAGATGCACAGAATCCGAACGACCCGTTGCGCGGAGGCTTCTTTTTTATTGAGCTGTGCTATGCGGGAGACAGAGGAGACGCGCGCGGCGCGTGTGCGGGTACCTTTTCCCATGGCGATGTTCATTCCTTTGCTGATGTGACATAAAAATTGGTGTATCGTCTTAGATTCATGATACAATAGAAAAGACAGAAAAGATGCGAATCTGTCCGGGCGGGGCGACAGGTCGCCTGCGAAAAGCGGAGCATCCCTTCTTTTCTACTATACCAAATACCGCTTCGGTTTGCAACCGACGGAACGGCCTCAAAGCAAAAAATTCGGCCGCCGGACAGTGGGATTTCACAAAAAAACCGTGTAAATTTGAAAAATTGTTGAAACGCGGTTAAAATATTGTTCATACACCGCTTGCAAAGTATGCTACAATATAGATAATGAAAATCAAAAGGAGAAAGGGAGAGAACAGGAATGGCTGTTTCCAAAATCATGATCGTCGACGATGACAGCAATATCTGTGAGCTGCTTCGCCTGTATTTGGAAAAAGAGGGCTTTGCCGTAACGATTGCCGAAAACGGCGCGCGGGCGCTGGAGCTGTTCGAACGCGAAAAGCCGGATCTGATGCTGCTGGATGTTATGATGCCGGAGCTGGACGGCTGGCAGGTGTGCCGCGAAATCCGCAAAAAGAGCGACTGTCCGATCATTATGCTGACCGCAAAGGGCGAGGTGTTCGACAAGGTGCTCGGACTTGAGCTCGGAGCGGACGATTATGTGGTCAAGCCCTTTGAGGCCAAAGAGGTCGTGGCGCGCGTCAAAGCGGTGCTGCGCCGCACCAATCAGGCGGATCGCCGCGAGGTGCGCGAGGTCTCTTATGATAATTTGTACATCAATATGGAAAATTACGAGCTTCGCGTGCGCGGGGAGCAGGTCAGCACGCCTCCCAAGGAAATGGAGCTGATCTATCATCTTGCGAGCAACCCCAACCGTGTGTATACGAGAGATCAGCTGCTCGACGAGGTGTGGGGCTTTGAATATTACGGCGACAGCCGTACGGTGGATGTTCATGTCAAACGACTGCGTGAGAAGCTTGACGGCGTCTCCGATCAGTGGTCGCTCAAGACGGTGTGGGGCGTCGGCTATAAATTTGAAGTGAAGGATACCGCACAGCATGTTTAAAAGTATTTTTTCCAAATACTTTACGCTGACGGCGCTGCTGCTGTCGGTCGCGATTGTCGTGCTCGGCGCGGTGCAGATTTTGTTCTTTAATTCCTATTGGGTGGGCGATAAGCGCGCACAGCTGATGGAGAATTCCTCACAGATTGCACTGCATGCCGCCAGCGTCACCATGCAGGACAGCGCCGATCAATCCGCTTACTACATTTCTCCCCGCAGTATTCAGCCGATCGTCAATCTGATGGCGGACGGGCTGGACGCGAGCATTCTCATTGTGGATACGAACGGCCATGTGCTGCTCTCCTCCGAAAATGCGGCGATTATACAGCAAACCGTGCCGCAGGATATGATCGACAAGATCGGCAAATCGCATTTCGAAGTGAGCAATATGGGCGGGCTGTTTGAATCGTCGCAGTATGCGGCGGCAACCGCCATTATCATGCCGGGGGATACCCGTATCGGCTATGTGATCACAGCAGTGCCGGCAGGCGGGCTGATGCAGTATATGGTCAGCAATTTGCGGATCTATCTGTTGTCGGCGCTGGTGGTGCTGATGGTCTTCTCGGTCATCATTTATGCCGTGACCTACCGTATGGTCAAGCCGCTTCGCGAAATGGCGGCGGCGACCCGCCGCTTTGCAGAGGGGGATTTCAGCTGCCGTGTCCGTGTGCGCGGCAAGGACGAGGTGGCGGAGCTGGCGACCGCTCTCAACAGCATGGCGGTCTCGCTGTCCGCGACCGAAAACATGAGCCGCAGTTTTGTCGCCAATGTGTCGCACGAACTGAAAACGCCGATGACAACCATCAGCGGCTTTGTGGATGGAATTTTGGACGGGACCATTCCGCCCGAGAAGCAGGAGCATTACCTGCGCATCGTGTCGGACGAGACCAAGCGGCTGGCTCGCCTTGTCCGCTCCATGCTCAATCTGTCGCGCATCGACAACGGCTCCTTGCGGTTGAATCCCGTCAGCTTTGATCTGACGGAGGTGACCTGCAGTGCGCTGCTCTCCTTTGAGCCACGCATTGAGGAAAAGCAGGTGGAGATCGAAGGTCTCGCCGACTGTGAAAGAGTGCCGGTGACGGCGGATTACGATCTGATCGGGCAGGTTGTGTATAACCTTCTTGACAATGCCGTCAAATTTGTCAATGAAAACGGCACGATCACCGTCGACATACAGCGGCAGGACGGACGGGTGTACTTTGTCGTGCGCAACACCGGCGCGGGGCTGTCTCCCGAAGAAATGCCCCGTGTGTTTGAACGGTTTTATAAAACCGACCGTTCCCGCAGTCTCGATAAAACGGGAGTGGGACTCGGACTCTATATTGTCAAAACGGTCATCAATCTGCATAAGGGCGAAATTTATGTCCGCTCGGTGCAGGGTGAATATTGCGAGTTCGTTTTTTGGCTGCCGGATACGCCGCCCACAGAGACGGCCAAGCCCGAAAAGCCTGTCAAACGGACAGCGTCCGACACTTTTTCTGAAAGGCAGTGAAGATATTTATGTCAGACTGGTTACATGAACAGGAACACCCCACCTCTCCTTCGGCACAGAATACCGATCCTGCGGATACGGGCTATCCGCAGGAGACCCCGACAGGTGTGACAAATTCGTCGCCTGCCGCGCCCGCCGAGGAGCAAAGCTATATGCCGCCGACGGCGGATACCGCGAAAACAGAGCCGGTGAAAACAGAGCCGGTCGCCGGTGATTCGCAGGGCGTATCGCCTGCTTCAAACGGCGGATGGAACACGCCCGCTCCTCAGACGCCGCCGTATTACAGCGGGTATGCTTCGCAGATGCCGCAGCAGACGCCGCCGCCTCAGACGCCGCCGCAGGGACGGTATCCGTATGCGCCGCCGCAGCCCTCCTTTACCCCCCAGCCGCCGCACGGAAACAAGCGCGGTAAAAAACGCGGGGTAAACATTCTGGTCGCGGTGCTGGCGGTGCTTTGCTGTGCGTCCTTGATCACCTGCGGCGTGCTGGCTGTGCAGATGTTCAGCATGAACAACAGTGCACCGATACAATCCGGCACACAGACCCCTTCGGAGTCGGATACGCAGGGAAACAAGTCTCCTTCCGCTGTGAATGAGAACGGCCCGTCTCTTGAGATCAACGGCGTGGATGACGCGGACGACGGAGGGCTGACCACCCGCGAGATCGTCGCCGACAATTTGGATTCCACGGTCGTGCTCACCATGTATCAGAATATGTCTATGTCCTACTACGGCTACAATATCGGCAGCTCGAATGACAGCCTGACCCGCGTCGGGCAGGCCTCCGGTATTGTGATGTCGGAGGACGGCTATATTATCACCAACAGCCACTGCGTATATGACGAGGACAATCGCACGGAGTATGCCCGCATTGATGTGACGATGTATGACGGCACGGAATATCAGGCGTCTATTGTGGGATACGATCCGACGACGGATCTGGCGGTCATCAAGGTGGACGCCGACGGACTGAAGCCCGCGCAGTTCGGTGATTCCTCCGCCGTTGCGCTGGGAGACCGCGTCATCACGCTTGGCAATTCCGGCGGCCTGCAGTGGTCGGCATCACAGGGAATCCTGTCGGGACAGGCGCGCGATGTCTATGAGGATACCGGCTATTCCATCAAATGCTTACAGGTCGACGCTGTCATCAATCCCGGCTCCTCGGGCGGTCCGCTGCTCAACGCTTACGGACAGGTTATCGGCATCAACTCGGCGAAAATCGTGTTGACCGGATATGAGGGACTTGGGTTTTCCATCCCGATCAATGAGGCGAAAGCCATTGTCGACGATTTGGTCAAATACGGCTATGTGACCGGTCGTGTTTCGCTCGGTATTACGGGACGAACCGTCACCTCGATCGGATATGAGGGCTTTATGATCGACACGATCAACACCGGCTCTTCGCTGCAAGGGACAAAGGCACAGGTCGGCGATATCATCACCCATGTCGACGGGGTGCGTGTGACCGGCTATGCCCCCATGCGCACGGAGCTGACCAAGCACAGTGTGGGCGACAGCGTCACCCTTACGCTGCTGCGGCTGGACAACCAAACCCGCACCACGCAAACCTTTGATGTCACGGTAACGCTCGGACAAAGCGAAAAGTGATAAAGTGCGCCTTTTGACAAGCGAAACAGTCGGATAAAATCGGGCGGCAGGAAAAGAGCTTTTTCTGCCGCCCGATTGTTTTTTTGCCGGTTTGCATTTGCAGTCTTTGTGTTTTTTCTGTGTAAGACGGAAGAAAGGGGAACGGGCGATGTCCCTGCAAAACAGTACCCTGTGATGACGGAGGGAAAGAAGATGCAGCGGATTTTCACTTAGTTTCTATAAATACAGAACATTTTTATTCTCTCCCTCAGTCACCTGCGGTGACAGCTCCCTCGTCAGAGGGAGCCAAGGGAAAGGGCGCTGCACCAACGCCTCGCCTGTGCAAGGGGAGGTGGCACGGCGCCAAGCCGTGACGGAGGGGTTGTTGAACCGCTAAGAGATCGACGAAACACACCATA
>JBJEIR010000162.1:0-8343 GCA_051877215.1 Acutalibacteraceae bacterium
AGTATTTTAACGAAGAGTAAGGGCAATATCTGCCACGATAAACCGTGGTTCGGATGATTACCGTTACCCTAAGGAGGATGTTCATATGAAACGCATTGCCAGCTTTGAAGTGGATCACACGGTGCTGCTGCCGGGCATGTATGTGTCGCGGCGCGACGGCGATGTGACGACCTACGATCTTCGCTTTGTGCGGCCGAATACGCCGCCCTTTTTGGAGATGCCGGCCGTACATACGATCGAGCATTTGGTCGCCACCTTTGTCCGCAACAGCGAGCTGAAAGACCACATCATCTATTTTGGGCCCATGGGGTGCCGAACGGGCTTTTATTTTCTGACGCGCGGCATATCCGATGCGCAGGCGCTGGCGCTTATCAAAGAGGCGCTGGCTTTTACGGCGGCGTTTGACGGGGAGATTCCCGGCGCGAGCGAAGCGGAATGCGGCAACTGGAAGGAGCATGATTTGAAAACGGCGCGGCGGTATGCGGCCGATATGGCCGCGGTGCTTGAAAACCGGACAGCGGCTGATATGCACTATGGAAATTGATTCGGGTCGGCATTTTCGGCGCCTTTTCCCAGCGCCTGCCTTTATTTGCCTTTATTTGCAAAATATTTTTTATTCGGCAATATTTTTCGGAATATCATCTGTTATAATAAAACTATATTTGGTATTAAAGAGGGTATTAAAGAGTATTTGAACAGGAGGATATACCGTGAAGAAAATCAAACGGCTTGAAGGACTCAGACCGCTGAATTTTCTGTTTTTAACGCTGGCGGGCATCATCAACGCCATCGGGGTGACCTTGTTTTTGGCTCCCGTTCATCTGTATGACAGCGGCTTTTCCGGCACCTCCATGCTGCTTTGGCAGCTCACGCCGGACGAATATTCTCTGTCGCTGTTTTTGCTGCTTTTAAATACGCCGTTTTTTCTGTACGGCTACCGCAAGCAGGGGCTCAGCTTTACGATTTACTCGTTGTTTGCGGTGTGTGTCTATGCCGGCACATCGTTTTTGATCACTTACCTGCTGCCGGTGGACATTTCGAGCGCGTCCCCCTTTGCCGGGACGGATTTGCTGCTGTGCGCCGTGTTCGGCGGCGTGATTTCGGGCATCGGAAGCGGACTGACCATCCGTTTCGGCGGAGCCATTGACGGGGTGGAGGTCATGGCGGTTATTTTTGCCAAGCGCATCGGCATGACCGTCGGCACCTTTGTCATGGCCTATAATGTGCTGCTGTACATAGCGGTCGGCTGCGTGATGCAAAGCTTTATTCTGCCGCTGTATTCCATTCTGACCTATGCGGCGGCGGTCAAGGTGGTCGATTTCATTGTGGAGGGCTTTGATAAAGCCAAATCCGCGATGATCATCACGGTGAAGGAGCAGGAGATCAGCGAAGCGCTTTCCGAGGCGTTCGGGCACGGCGTCACGCATATCGACGCGAAGGGGTTTTATAAAAATACGGAACAGACCATTATTTATTTTGTGGTCAACCGTTTTCAAATCGCCAAAATGAAAACCATTATCGCAGGCATCGATCCGAACGCGTTTGTCACGATCACGGAGGTTTCCGATTTTATGGGGAGCAGTCTGAAAAGCCGCTCCGACTGAGCATTGTACGGCCGCAACGCGAAAACGAAAAAAAGAAAAAAGGGGAACGCCGTTTAAAAAAACGGCAGTCCCCTTTTTTGATACGCTGCAAAGCGGGCGTTATGACAGGCGGTTGATATACATCACGGCCCCGCGTTCGCCGTCCAATGTGACGGTGGTGCCGCTTTTGAGAATACGGGTGGCGTTGGCCGCTCCGACCAAAACGGGCTTGTCAAGCGCCATTCCGACGATGGCGGCGTGGCTGTTGAGGCCGTCTGCTTCGGTCACGATGCCGGCGGCCTCCCGCAGCAGCGGCAGCAGCTTGTTGGAGGTCTGCGGGATCACCAGAATATCTCCCGGACGAAACAGCTCAAACGCCTGCTGTTCGTCGCGCACCACGCACAGATTTCCGCAGGCGGTGCGGTCGGTTGCCGCGGTGCCCTGCACAAGGATGTTGCCCACCAAATGCACCTTCAGCAGGTTGGTGGTGCCGGATACGCCGAGCGGAGAGCCGGCAGTGATGACGACCAGCTCGCCGTTGGAAATACAGCCGGCTTTGACGGCGCAGTCGACGGCGTGGTCGAACAGAACATCCATGTTGTCCTTTTCTTCCGCGATCAGCGGGACGACGCCCCACGAAAGATTCATCTGGCGGCGCGCCGTCTCACTGGGGGTGCAGCAGATGATGGGGCAGGAGGGACGGAATTTCGAGATCATGCGGGCGGTCGCGCCCGATTTGGTGACGGTGATGATGGCGGTCGCGCCCAAATCGAGAGCGGTCGTGACGGTCGCGTGAGAAATGGCGTTGGTGACATTGGGCGCGTCGTTCATGACATCGCGTGCGCGAAAACGCTTCACATAGTCGATGTCCTCTTCCGTGCGCACGGCGATGCGCGCCATGGTTTGGAGCGCTTCAATCGGATGGGCGCCCGCCGCCGTTTCGCCGGAGAGCATGATGGCGCTGGTGCCGTCGTAGATGGCGTTGGCGACATCGGTGGTTTCGGCGCGGGTCGGACGCGGGTTTTTCATCATCGAATCGAGCATCTGTGTGGCGGTGATGACCTGAAGCCCCGCGTTGTATGCCTTGTGGATCATGGTTTTCTGAATGGACGGAATATCCTCAAGCGGAATTTCCACGCCCATATCTCCGCGCGCAACCATAATGCCGTCGGAGACCTTGATGATTTCGTCGAGGTTTGCAACGCCCTCGCCGTTTTCGATTTTTGCGATGATGCGGATGGAATGATTGTTGTTCTTCTCAAGCTCCTGTCGGATTTGCAGCACATCGTCTGCGCGGCGCGTAAAGGAGGCGGCGATAAAATCGGCGTCCATCTCACAGGCAAAGGCGATATCCTCTCGGTCGCGATCGCTCATAAACGGCATGGAAAGGCGCACGCCGGGAACATTGATGCCCTTGCTGGAGGAAATCGTGCCGCCGTTTTGCACACGGCAGAGGATGTCGGTATCGGTCAAATCTTCAACGACCAAATCAATCAGCCCGTCATCGATTAAGATATGGCAGCCCTTTTGGACATCGCAAGGGAGCTCCGCACAGGTGATAAACGCGCGCTGCTCGTTTCCCTCGCAGGGGACGGTCGTCAGCGTGAACAGTTGATCCTGCTTTAAAACGACGCTTTTATTTTGGATTTGTCCGAGTCGGATTTCAGGGCCTTTGGTGTCAATGAGCAGCGCGACCGGACGGTTCAGCTCCTCGCGCAGCCGCTTGAGTACGGCGATGCGCTCGCGCTGCTTCTCATGTGTCTGATGAGACATATTGATACGGGCAACATCCATGCCGCACAGAATGAGCTCGCGCAGCACGGCCGCATCGTCGGTGGCAGGGCCGAGGGTGCAGATGATTTTGGTTTTTCTCATGAGATTCACAGCCTTTCGGACAAAGTATGTGCAGATTAAAAACAGTATAACAGAAATACGCCGCTAATGGTAGAGAAAAAAGGTAAATTTTGAAAAACGGAAAATTGCCTAAAATTTTTTGCGGGATACGGCAATTTTTAAAAAAAGAACCCCCTGTGCGGGAGGGGGACTGCGGCGGCATTGACACACAAAAACACGGTTTATGAAAACAATGAAATCAAAATCAAATAAATATTCAAATAAAATATCGTTGTAATTGTCTGAAAAGTATGCTACACTAAAAAAGGTTATTTTTAGAAAAATAAAGCTCCGAAAAAGTTCGGGAGCTTAGAGGAGGACGGCCAATGAAACATTCGATATGGCGGCGCGCAGCGGCATTTGTTCTCTGTGCACTGATCTGCCTGACGCCGATGAACCTGTCGGCGTCGTCTCAGGTGACGGCGGCGGAGAACACACCTGTGATTGCCTATGTGCCGCTTGATGATCGCCCCGTTTGCGTGGACCGTGTCATATACCAGGCACAGGCGGCGGGCTTTGAAGTGCTGATGCCGGATGCCGATCTTTATCAGACGCATCTCGACAACCAGCTCGTCAATTCAAACGGCACCAAGTACGGCGACGGAACGGCCATCATGGAGTGGCTCAAAACGGTGGACGACGAGTGCGATTGGTTTGTGATTTCCATTGACCAAATGCTCTCGGGCGGTCTTGTCAACTCTCGTGCGAGTTATCGCTACTCGTTGACGGAGGACGAGACGGTCATTATTGATTATCTGATCGAGCTGGCAAAAGATCCGCAAAATCATGTGTATTTTGTGGATACCGTGATGCGTCTTGCGTCGACCGGCGGCTATGACGGCTACACGGGCGCGGAATATGATGCCTTGCGTGCATACGGCTCGCAGGAACGCAAGATTTTCAGCACCACCGACTATATGCTTTCCGATTACAACTCTTCGGCGCAGATGGTCAACAAGATTTATGACAACTATCAGATCGGCAAGAGCGGGGAAACGCTGACCTACGATACCGCCGTTCTGAGCGAAACCGCTATTCAGAACTATCACTATGCGCGCCACCGCAAGATGAACATCATCAATTTGATGATTCAGTATGCCGGCTCGGATGCGTCTTATGTCATCGGCGTTGACGATGCCAGCCCGAACGATAACATCCAGCGCAATGAAATCAACTTTATCAAGACGCGTATGGAGCTGCTCGGCAGGGATTATTCGCTGTCCGCAGATACCGATTCCAGCGGCATGATGGCGGTTGCCCAGTGCGTCAACGACTACTATGCGTCGCAGCCGACCGTTAAAGTGCGCTATTACGGCGGGCGCGAGGACTATGCGGCGGACGATTATGACATCGGCACGCTGCGTGAAAACATTGACACCCATTTGGAAAGCCTCGACTGCCATCAGACAGAGGGCGATGCGGAGATAGAGCTGCTCGTGCTGACACAGCCTTCCGCCTACAGCGACTACGGCACCTATATCAGCCAGCTCATGACCCAGCTCAAGACCAACTTGGCGGTGCGCCGCCCGACCATCGTGCTCGATGTTTCCACCTCGGAAAATTACAGCAACTGGTTCGGCAATGTGGACGACAACCTGCAGGATCACCTCTGTACCGAAGTCGACCTTTCCCAGCTTCTCGGCTACAGCAACTGGAACACTGCAGGCAACAGCATCGGCATCGGCGTTGCACAGGGAATCTCCCGCTATACCTATCTGCATTGCAGCGATACCATCACCGAGGAATCGCATATCGGATTTTTAAAATCGATGACCTATGCGTATATCAAGGATATCAGCTATCTTGCCAAAAACAAATATTTCCCCAATTCCGCCGACATGACGGATTATGCCGACAGTTTGTTCGGAACCAACAGCAACTTCTATGCGGCGATGATGGCCTATACGGATGAAAGCACCTATTATGAGGACTGGGAGCAGTCCCGTGGGGAGCATGTCATCAACAATGAGCTGACCTGGAAGATCATGCAGGGCGGCAACGCCGAGGCTTATGACGGCTGCGGTCAGCAAATCCTCAACAACCTGCAAAACGGTGAGATGTATGTGGATTTGAGGGATGTGTGCCGCACACGCGAAGTCGGGACGATCTCGCTTGCCCGTTTCCGCTTCCCGTGGTTCCGCACTTTTGAGATGACCTTTGACATCACGCCGTCTCTTGACAGCGCGTCGCACACCTATTATGTCGAGAATGATACCACCGGCTTTATCGGGCTTGTGCCGACGGAGCACACCGCACAGACCATGCTGGCCAATATTACGGAGCAGTATCAGGCAACGGCGGTCACCCTGCAAAATCTGTTCGGCACGGCGGTTGCGGATGAGACGGTCGTGGGCACCGGCTTTACGGTGAAGATGACCGTCAGCGGCAACCAAAAGACCTATACGGTCGTGATTCCGTGCGAAGTGACGGGAGACGGCAAGGTCGACACCGCTGATGTGCGCGCCGTGATGCAGAGCGTTGTCGGCGCTGCGAGCTTCAGCGGCGCACAGACGGCTGCCGCCGACCAAAACGGCGACGGCAAAATCGGCAGCTCGGATGCACGCGTCATGCTGCAAAAGCTGCTTTAAGAGCGCGCTTTGCAAAGAACCGATTGCGCATAGCTTTTAAAAACGAATAAAAACGAATCGGGCAGCCCCCAAAAAAGGTTGCCCGATTCGTTTTTTGTTGCGTCAAAAAAGAGATGCCGCGCGGTGACAGAGGAGACCGCCGCCGTTACGGCGTTTGTTCCCGAAGCGCCGCTTTTCGCTCGCGGATTTGGTTGACCGCAAAATATACGATAAAGAAAAGTATAAACAGGACTAGTAATAAAATTATACGGGGAAAGAAAAAGCCATACTGGCGGATGGCCGTGTCCGTAAAATAAAAACCAGCTTGTATGCCGATTGTATATATTGCTGTCAGTATGACTTCTGAAAGACGGAGGGGATACAGGGCTTTTTGACGAAAGCCGTAACAGATGATTTTGGCTATATACAGAAGATCCCATAACAATACAGCGTAATACAGCGCGTCCCAAGCAGAATTCACCGGAAGCCATATACCGTACTGAAAAACATAGAATATAATGTTGAGCGTTAAAAAAAGCACTGAAATGATCAAAGCAAAAACGAAGTCTCTATAAACATGGATGCTCCTTTGTTTTTTGTGCAGACAGGATATCAGTCTGACCGCAGATAAAACCGTATACACCAAAGCGGATATGATGCACGAGATGCTTAAAAGAAGAGGATAAAGCTTATTTTCAAGCTGCCAAAAGAGCAGGAGAATCAAAGGAAGATTTAACAAAATGGACAGTGCGTAGAAAGGGGCATGATAGAGGCTTTTTTGCTTTAATTGACGGCGGACAATCGGATGGAATAAGAACAAATGATAGATAACTGCTACACCACCGATGAGGGAAATATATTCGGGCATATAGTACCCCATATAGTAGTAATCAATACCGTATGCGATACATTGTTGGGTTAGCATTACATATACAAGAAGAAAAACCGCTTCCAGACCGGTTGTCACAAGCTCCTTTGCGGAGAGCGTTCCCTTTGGTCGGATATGCTTCCTTTCGCTGCACGCGAGAACGGCGCCGCCTGTCAACAGCGTGAAAATAACCGCTAAATAGAATGGAGCCGTCACCGAAAGAATATCCCGGTCAAGCGTATGATTAAATTGCTGTGTCAAAATAAAAACGGATAGCTCAATGAGAAGAAAAACGGCACAGGCGCCGATGCCCACCGGCGTTGCCGCGGATTTGTCCGTCAGTTTCAGGATACAAAACGCTCCCGCTAACAAGATGGCAATAAAAGAAGCGACGGCGGCGACTGTCAGCAGGGCGGAGAAGTCCGAATCGATTTGAGAGATGATTTGCCGTTTGGAGAAAATGTCAAACAGGCTGTACGGATTGTCGCCGGGAAGCAGCAGCCAATCGCTGAAAAACAGCAGTACCGTGATAATGGCGGGAACAATCGGCAGATAAAAGCGCCAATCTTTTTTGCCGCTCTTTTCCGTGACGGGAGCGGCCGGAGATGGCTTTTCGGAGTCGGGCGGCGGGGAGAGACGATTCCCGCAGGATGGGCAAAACGCCGCCCCTTCCTTAACAGCGCTTCCGCAGCAGCGGCAGCAAGCAGCTTCGTCCAATTTTGTTCCGCAGGCTTCGCAGAAAACGGCCCCTTCTTCGACGGTGTGACCGCAGTGCTTGCATTGCATGGTTTACCACCTCGTTTAATGAATTTGCCTGATACCGTTGATGATATGTATTGTAACACCTGTTTTGACTTGTGTCAACAGTCATATAACTATTGATACAAGGTTTATTCCATTTGTAAAACGGATATAATGAAGATAGGGTGATGGAATGGATAAACAGTATCAAAAGCAATACAAACAACTGGGGCTGAACATATCGTATTATCGTAAAAGCCGCGGATATACGCAGCTGCAACTGGCAGAGCTGCTGAATATTGACAGAAGCCACATGAGTGCCATTGAATTGGCAACGGTAGGCGTGTCGTTGGATGTTCTGTTTCGACTGTGTGAGGTGCTGAATGTTTCGACCAAGGCGTTGTTTGATTTCAGAGAATAGATCGGTGATAAAAGTGAGCAAGCCGCTGTATCGTGTTTGAACGATACAGCGGCTTTAGCTTGTCAAAAAACAATCTTTTTTCTCCCCATTACAAAGGGGGAGTAGGCAGGATAGGCTGCAAATCCTTTGGCTCCCTTGTGTAAAGAGGGACCCAAGAACAGCGTCGCACCAAAGCCCCTCGTCAGAGTGGCTCTAAAAACAAGCCTCCCTCTGACGAGGGAGGTGGCAAAAATCTTTGATTTTTGACGGAGGGAGAGAAAATATAGGAGA
>JBJEIR010000163.1:0-2037 GCA_051877215.1 Acutalibacteraceae bacterium
AGATCGGCGGTATGGGCATTGTCACGGTCGCCGTTTCGGTGGCGGCGGTTTCGGGGCGGAAAATCGGTCTCATGCAGCGAAGCACGATGCAGGAATCGATTTCTGCGCACCATGTCGGCGGCATTGTCCGTCTGACAAAATTTATATTGAAAATGACGGTGTTCATCGAGCTTGCCGGCGCTGTTTTGTTGGCGCCCTCCTTTTGCCGTGAATACGGAATCGTCAAGGGACTTTGGTATGCGGTGTTTCATTCTATTTCCGCCTTTTGCAATGCGGGCTTTGATTTGAACGGGATCAAAGAGCCGTATTCTTCGCTGACGGCATTTGCCGACCGCCCGCTTATCAATGTCACAATCATCTTTCTGATTATTATCGGAGGCATCGGCTTTTTAACGTGGGAGGATATCAAGAACAATAAATGGAAGTTCAAGAAATACCGATTACAGACGAAAATCATTCTGGTGGTCACAGCCATCCTGATTGTTTTGCCTGCCGTCTATTTCTTTTTCTTTGAATTTTCCTCAATGCCTCTCGGAGAGCGGATTTGGTGCTCCTTGTTTCAAGCGGTGACACCCCGAACAGCCGGCTTTAATACGGCGGATCTGACCGGCCTGTCACAAACCGGCCAAATGCTGATCATTCTGCTGATGCTCATCGGCGGATCTCCCGGTTCGACGGCCGGCGGTATGAAGACGACCACGGTCGCGGTGCTGCTTTCGTCGGCCTTGTCTGTGTTCCGTCAAAAAGAACATCCGCAATTTTTCAAGCGCCGTATATCGGATGAGAGTGTGAAAACGGCGGCAACCGTATTCCTGATGTACATCATTCTGTTTATCGGCGGCGGCATGATTATCAGCCGCATGGAAGCGATTCCGCTTTTGACAGCGCTGTTTGAAACGGCGTCCGCGATCGGAACGGTGGGCCTCACACTCGGCATCACGCCGCAGCTCGGACTTGTTTCGCGGCTTATATTGGTTATCCTGATGTTTTTCGGCAGAGTCGGGGGTCTTACATTGGTCTTTGCCGCAGTGTCCGGGAAAAAGTCGGGCAGCTTAAAAAATTATCCGCAGGAAAAAATAACGATAGGATAAGGAGAATGAACAATGAAACAGAAATCCGTATTGCTCATCGGACTGGGGCGCTTCGGTCGTCATATTGTCATGAAGCTGAATGAATTGCATCATCAGGTCATGGCGGTGGATCAGGACGAAAGCAGGGTCAATATGGTGCTGCCGTATGTGACAAATGCGCAAATCGGCGATGCAACCGACGAGGATTTCCTCGAGTCGCTCGGAGTCAACAATTTCGACATCTGCATTGTGGCCATCGGAAACGATTTCCAAAGCTCTTTGGAAACGACCTCTCTGCTCAAGGAGCTCGGTGCAAAAACCGTGATATCCCGCGCGGCAAGAGATGTTCACGCAAAATTTTTGCTGCGCAACGGCGCCGATGAGATCGTCTATCCGGAAAAACAGCTTGCCTACTGGACGGCGATTCGGTATACGGCCGATCATATTCTCGATTATATCGCGCTGGATAATCAGCATGCCATTTTTGAGATTTCCGTGCCGGAAAAATGGATCGGGAAAACCGTCGGTGAGGTCGATGTGCGCAGACAACACGGCATCAATATCATGGCCGTCAAGCACGACGGACATATGCAGGTGAATATTACGCCTCAGACCGCGTTCATCGCCGGCGACACCATTTTTATTCTCGGTCATACAAAGGATATGCAGCGGTATTTTCATATCTGAGAAAAGACGGCTTTGGAGATCGGCTGCTGTCAAACGGTTTTAAAGGGCTATCTGCGCTGTGAAGTGAATCTGTTTTGCGAAGTAAAGAGGGAAGAGTGCTAAGAAAAATCCGAGAGTGATAGGCAACAGATTCGGGAAAACGGACCAACGATATAGGAGAATGAGCCGCCCCGAAGGGCGCCGGTTGAAGTGTTTTCCGTCAAGCAGACTGTTTAAAGAATCAAAATATTCGGTTTCATTGCATTCCACCCTGCTGCACAGCAGGGTGGAATTTTTACAC
>JBJEIR010000164.1:0-2036 GCA_051877215.1 Acutalibacteraceae bacterium
TCCGGCAACTACAACGGATGGTTGTTTGCCCGACCGATGTTTAGGAGATGAGCCCTATGAAATCCATTTTGAGAAAGACCTTGTCCGTACTTCTTTGCGCCCTTATGATGAGCAGCCTCTTTGGCGGCTGCAGCTTCCAAAGCGGAGCGGATGCACTTTGGGACGACGCCTATGCCGATGAAACAAACGGCTTTGCCGATAAAGACGCCGTCAAAAACACCGTTTTTTATCTCAACGGCGTGCAAAGCACCAATTACAACGCCGACGCCGCCCAAAACGACACCAAATTCCTGTTTGAAAGCGGCAGCGCAACCCGCGTTGTGCACCGCGCAAACGGCTATTGCCTGACCCTTCCCTACACGGGCGTTGAGACGGACAATACGCTCGGCGCGCTGAAAACCGTTTACCGCGGAGAAGGGTATCAGCTCACCGTCAGCTTTGAGGACAAAAGCCCCTACGGAAATGTCAAAAGCGGCTGGAACATCTATTTGACCGAATGGCTCAACCGCTTTATCGACAACGACGACTTTATTCGTCAAAACGACCTGTCCCGCACCCGCGAGGTGATCAACAGCAAAGACATTCTCAACGGCTACACCGTCATGGTATACGATATCGAGATAAAGGATGCCGCCGAGATCGCCCTGCCCTATTATCACATTGCAATTGTTCGCAAGAACACGGCGTATGACCGCTTTTACCTGCTCAACATGAAAACGGCGTCGGAGAGCACCGAGCTGTTCGACACCATCCTGCAATCTTTTACCCCGATCGAGTCGGTGGGCACCCCCGTCAACACCGTCGGACAGTATGAGCTGCAAATCCCCGACTACTGGTCGGAGGAAACGCGCGCTTACTATGACTCTCTGCTTGCGAAAATGGACAACGGCCAAGTGGACTGGGGCTTTTTCACCAATTCCATGCCCGCTTCAAACGACGGCAACTACCGCAGCACCCGCATGAATCTCAAATCCAACATCAACTGGATTTCGGGCGAAAACGGCATCAATACGAGCATGCAGATTTTACCCACCTATCTGCATTTGGGCGGGCCGAATAAGCTCTCCTCCTTCCCGCTCGATCTGGCTAAGGAATTTGCCGGCGGAAACGGTCAGAACGGCAAGCCCGTTTTGCAGCTTTCCTATCAGTTTACCCGCACGAACAACACCGAGCTGGACGGGAAAACACCCATGTATGACATTCTGCGCGGCGAATACGATGACCATTTCCGCGCCATCGCAAAGGATATCAAGGAATACGGCAAGCCTGTCCTTGTCCGCCTGAACAACGAGATGAACAGCGACTGGACGAGCTACTGCGGCATGGTCACCCTGCTCGACCCCGATCTGTTTGTCGCCACCTGGCAGCGGATGTATGATATCTTCCGCGAGGAAGGCGTGGACAATACGATCTGGATTTTTAATCCCATCGCCAAATCCTGCCCGTACAGTAATTGGGGCGATACACTTTGCTATATGCCCGGCACCGAATATATGCAGGTGCTCGGACTGACCAGCTATGAAATGGGCAACGACACCGTATTGCCGAGCTTCGAATCCATGTATAAAACGCTGTACGATGTCAATAAGGAAAACTTTGCTTCCTGGCCGATGATCATCGGCGAATTTGCCTGCGGCGCCGGCGGCGAAAACAAAGGGCTCGCCCTCGGACGCAACGCCGACAAGCGCACCGTGTGGGTGCAGGATATGTTTGCATGTCTGCAAAAGAAGACGGAAGAAGGCTACGAATTCTGCAAAAACATCGTCGGCATGGTGTGGTTCGATACCAACGACTATGACGGCTACAGCATTTCCAACTATCTCGAGGTTCCCCGCGATGAGACCGCCACATGGGCCGCCTTCCGCGAAGGCTTGGCAGCGGTCAACGGAACCGAGAACTGACCCGCTTTCCAAATGAAAAAGCGCCGATGCCGCAGCGATCGGCGCTTGAGAGTGTCAAAAAACAATCTTTTCTCTCCCCATTACACAGGGGAAAGGCATTGATACGCTGCAAACCACTTGGCTCCCTCTGACGAG
>JBJEIR010000165.1:0-2035 GCA_051877215.1 Acutalibacteraceae bacterium
ATCAGGCCGATGTTCGGACCTTCGGGCGTCTCGATCGGGCACATACGGCCGTAGTGGCTGTAGTGAACATCGCGCACCTCAAATCCGGCGCGGTCACGGGACAAGCCGCCCGGGCCGAGAGCGGACAAACGGCGCTTATGCGTCAGCTCCGCAAGCGGGTTGTTCTGATCCATAAACTGGGACAACGGCGAGGAACCGAAAAATTCCTTGATCGCCGCCACCACCGGGCGAATGTTGATCAGCGCCTGCGGCGTGATGACATCCATATCCTGCGCCTGCAGCGTCATGCGTTCGCGGATCACGCGCTCCATGCGCGAAAAGCCGATGCGGAACTGATTTTGCAGCAGCTCGCCGACCGAACGGATACGGCGGTTGCCGAGGTGGTCGATGTCATCCGTCGTGCCGATGTCGTGCGCAAGACAGTTGACATAGTTGATGGACGCGAGAATATCGTCGATAATGATATGATTGGGAATGAGGTCGGACAGGCGCTGTGCGATCGCTTCGCGGATGGCCTCCTCGCCCTGATTGTTGTCGAGAATTTCTTTCAGGACAACATAGCGGACCCGCTCGTTGACGCCGAGATCGGTCACATCAAAGTCGATATATTTTTTAATATCGACCATGCCGTTGGTGATGATCTTGACCTCTTTGAGCTCGCCGTGCTCCTCTACATTGACATACGCGACCGAGACGCCGGCGTCCTCCATCTCGAGCGCGCGGGCGCGCGAAATCACCTCGCCGGCTTCTGCCATGACCTCGCCCGTGCCCGGATTGACGATCGGACGGCTGAGGGTGCAGCCCTGCAGGCGGTTGGACAGGCCGAGCTTTTTATTGTATTTATAGCGACCCACGCGCGACAGGTCATAGCGGCGCGGATCAAAGAACAGATTTTCAAGATGCTCCTGCGAATTTTCCACCGTCAGCGGCTCGCCCGGGCGCAGCTTGCGGTAAACCTCCAGCAGTGCCTCCTCGGTGTTTTTGGTGATATCCTTTTCAATCGTTGCAAGGATACGCTCGTCCTCACCGAAAAAGTCGATCAGCTGCGCGTCGGAACCGAGTCCGAGTGCACGCACAAACACCGTAACGGGCAGCTTGCGGTTTTTGTCGATGCGCACATAGAACACATCGGAGGAATCCGTCTCATATTCCAGCCATGCGCCGCGGTTCGGAATGACCGTAGAGGTGAACAGCTTTTTACCGGTGATATCATAGGTCATGCCGTAATACACACCGGGGGAACGCACCAACTGAGAGACAATGACGCGCTCCGCACCGTTGATCACAAAGGTGCCGCTTTCGGTCATGAGCGGGAAATCGCCCATAAAGACTTCGGACTCCTTGATCTCGCCGGTCTCTTTATTGAGCAGGCGGGCACGCACACGCAACGGAGCCGCATAGGTAACATCCCGCTCCTTGCACTCTTCCACCGTATATTTCGGTGTCTCGTCCAGCCGGTAATCAATAAATTCCAGCACCAGATTCCCCGTATAGTCACTGATAGAGGACATATCGCGGAACACCTCGTGCAGCCCCTCGTTCAGAAACCACTCATATGAATTCTTCTGCACCTCAATGAGATTGGGCATATCGAGCACTTCATTGATTTTGGCAAAGCTCATACGCGTGGTTCTGCCAAGCTGTTTCGGCTTAATGTTGACCATGTGTGCGCTCACTCCTGTATTCAGATTTTTCCGTTTCCTGTTTGATTCCCCGTGACCCGCCGGTTTCCCGCAGCCGTTGCTCTTTGCGCATCTGTCTGTGCACACGGCCTATCTCCCGGACACGCGGGGGTTGTATGCTCCGTTTTCTTCTTCTGCCGCCTTTGCCGCCGTACAACCGTATTTCAAAAAGCACCGGACAGCGCAGACGCGAAAGGATCTGCGGGCATCGTTCGCATTCCCATATTTTTTGCTTGCATTTTTTGACGATATGTGCTATACTTTTCAAGCAAATAGGGGTATTTCCCCATGGTTGCGCAGTATAGTATAATACAGTATTTTTTTGGCGTTGTCAATCTTTTTTTAAAGATTGA
>JBJEIR010000166.1:0-2001 GCA_051877215.1 Acutalibacteraceae bacterium
GAACAGTCTCTGTTTGATCATCGGCAGTGTGAGCCGTGGCAATTTTTGCTCCCGTAACCGCTTTTGCCTGTTCCGCAAAAAAACGGTATCGAAGCCGCCGCCCCGCCTGCTCACAGCTTTCATGCGCTTTGGCAGCTTCCTTTTTGACATCCGCATGGCAAACGGTGAGCGATATTCCCAAACGGCCGCATTGTTCGCGCACAAATTGCTCATCACGGTCGGCTTCTGTTCCCCGCAGCCCGTGATGAAGATGCATGGCGCGGATTCCGGATAGAGATAGGCTCTCTTTTAAATCCGACATGACATAAAGAAGCGCCATGGAATCGGCTCCGCCGGACAGTGCAACGAACACCGTGTCTCCCGGGCACAGCAAATTCCGTCGCTGTACAGTCTTCAGAGCCTTTTCCATGACGATGTGCATATATCTGTAAACCTTTCTATAAGTAGGATTTTTATACGATTACCCGTTATGGTGCAGATCGAGACCGGTAAATTGTGTAAACTCTCCGCTCCAGGCAAGGTGAACGGTTCCGAGTTCACCGTGGCGGTTCTTTGCGACTATCACCTCAGAGGTCCCTACCTCGACCTGCTCGGGATTTTCTTTTTCGTTTTTATAGTATTCATCCCGATAAAGAAAGAGCACTTGGTCCGCGTCCTGCTCAATGGAGCCGGATTCGCGAAGATCCGAAAGAGCCGGTCGATGATTGGATTGCTTTTCTGTTGTACGCGCGAGCTGCGCGCAGACCAGGACCGGCACATTCAGCTCTTTTGCCATGATTTTTAAAGAACGCGTGATGTCGGAAACTTCCTGTACGCGGTTTTCTGTTTTTCTTGCAGATCGCATCAATTGCAGATAATCAATAATCACCAATCCGACATCTTTCACACGCCGAACACGCGCCATCATTTCGGGAACGGTGATACTTGCTGTATCATCCAGATAAATGGGTGCCTGACAAAGAGAGGCTCCGGCCATACCGATACGCGCCCATTCATCCCCCGTCAGATTGCCCGTACGCAGTTTTTTTCCCGAAACACGGGCTTCTGCCGACAACAGACGGTTGACCATTTGCTCACAGGACATTTCCAAATTAAAAATAATCACGGTGCGCTTCTGCAAAAGCGCCACATTGCGCGCAATGTTCAAGGCGAAGCTTGTCTTGCCCATGCCGGGGCGCGCGCCGACGATAATCAAATCCGAACGGTTCAGTCCTGTTGTCAGCACATCGAGAGATTCAATACCGCTGGGAATACCGATATACAGATCGCGCTCGGGCGAAGAAAGCTTTGTAAACGTATCATAGGATTCGCTGATCACATCGGCGATGGGACGCAGGGTCCCGCTTTGCCGATCCTGACGGATATCATAGATTTGCTGTTCAGCCGAGTCGAGCAAAACTGAGGGTTCTATAGCGGGGTCCATGGCGTCGTCTATAATGGATCTTGCTGCGGTGATCAGACGGCGAACATCCGATTTTTCGCGCACAATTTGTGCATATGTCCGCACATTTGAAATGGAAGGCACAAGCTGTGCCAGCTTAAACAGATAGCTTTTACCGTCCTGAGAGGCAAAAAAGCCTTCTGCTTTCAGCGCTTCATACACCGTGACAAGGTCAATCACCTGAGAAGAAAGGGATTTGGCGGTCATCACGCGATAAATCGCCTGGTGCTCAGGAAGATAAAACTGATCCGCATGAAGGATATCCATCACCTGATTGATGCAATCGGGCTGCATCAGAATAGAGCCGAGGACGGACTGCTCCGCCTCCATGCTGTATGGCAAATTCAATCCATCATTGACACTTGGCATATCTGCCATTTTCTTTCATCCTTTCCGGTCGGTTTGATATGATTTTATTCCGAAACCTCGACCGAAACGGATGCGGAAATTCCCTGAAGCAGCTTGATTTCAGCCGAATAGCTGCCGAAGGCTTTAATATCGTTCATCGTAATTTTGCGTTTGTCAATTGTTACGCCGAGCTGTGATTTGATCGCTTCGGA
>JBJEIR010000167.1:0-1988 GCA_051877215.1 Acutalibacteraceae bacterium
GGCGGAACATAATTTTCAAATGCCCGATCCACCGCCGACAGCTTATAAAAGCGTCCGTCAAAGTCGGCTCCCTCTTTTGTCTCTTCAGCGTCAGACTCATCCGACAGCTCGTTTGATTCGTCCGGGCGCAAACCGAGCTGCGAGACCTTCATGGCCATGACACGCTCTTTTTCGGTTGTCAGCTTGATCACCTGGCGGTTCAAATTGCCGATTTCCTCCAGCATATCCTCCTTGGTGACCAGCGTTTCACGAAAACGCACATATTTGCGAATGAGCAGAATAATCAGCCAAATAAGCCCTGCGAGCAGCGCCAGCACGACCACCGCAGAGAGAATGGACAAAATCCACTCCCCTACGCCGAAACCGGCGGAATGTGCCTGAAAAGCATTGATATATGCCGGGATATTGAAAATGCTGAACAGGCTGATGATCGCGTTCCACAGGTTGCCGAAAAACACCTGCAAAAAATCAAACAGGAAGGGCAGGAAATTTTCCATTTGATTCACCTACTTTTCTACTTTTCTCATTTTCCTCACTTGAATGTCTGTCCGATAGCGGTTTTCATACGGGCAACCTTTCCTCAAGCCTGCGATGTAGGATCGGAAGAATCCGCAGGTTGTTCAGCCTGCCCGCTTGCCTGCTGCTTGAGATATTCTTCAATGACGCGTTGCTTTTCGGCTTCGGATATGACCGCCGTCTGCTCCGCCAGCTTTTCGCGGTGCAGCTTCAGCGCCAGCATAATGACCCGATATAACTGCCACAGAAAAACCAGTGCAATCGGAATGACCATACAGACCAATATGCCGGTGGGCGTTTTCAAAAAGCCGAGTACCGCGCCCAGTCCCGCGATGTGTGTGACATACACGCCGATGACATCCTCCGGATAAATATCCGGCTGGCGGTACAGATTGTTTTCGGCCTGATCGACGAGATCATTGTTGTCTCCCTTGGTTTGATAACAGCGGGTGCCGTCATCCAGGATTTTCACCTCATGGATGCGGTGGGTGATGATACTTTTTGAGCCGTTCACAAAGCCCCAAAAGGATATGATTTCGCCTTCCTTTAACTCCGTCGCGTCGCGCTTTTGTACAATGACCAAGTCATTGGCCGTCAAGGTCGGCTCCATCGACTTGGTATCCGCCAAAACGATCGGTGAATAACCAAGCACACTCGCCACACCGTCATTGCTCGACGAGACGATCAAGAGAAGGGCCACGGCCGCCACAGCCACCAATACGATGATAAGCAAAACCGTTACAATCGTATTCATTACCTTTTTCAAGAAAAATCACATCCTTTTGTGTCCTTGCCGTTTCCGAATCAAAAGTCCCAAGCGGCGGGCACAGCCGACCGACTGTGCCCGCCCGTTTTGGAAAAAATGAAGAATTTTTATGCTTCCGAAGTTTTAAAAGCTGTGGTAAAGGCAACATCAACGCCGGAATTACCGTCAATGCAAGCCGAATCCGTGCCTTCCACCCAAATGTAGAAGACAACATCAGCCTGCCAATAGTCACCGCTTGATGCAAGAAGGATCTCTGCATCACCCGAAGCAGTAGAAATAGAGGTGAGATCCGCTATAACATCCTTCGAGCTATGTCCTTTGATTTGAGCATCATTGCTGTTGGCAACAATCGTCACAGCACTGTTGTGGTTATAGCCAAAACGCAGAGCACTGTTCAAGCCGACTTTTGTCGAGGTGTTCGTATTGACCGCAAGAGAATAGCCATCAAATTTGACAATAGGTGCCGTCTCTCCGTCCACTCCGGTCTTTGCTTTACGAATGCTGACCGGCAGATTGATATAATAGCCGGAATCCTCGGCAGTCATCGCACGGACTTCACCACTTTCTCCATCCATTACAAACCAAGAGTTCAAATCCGCTGTGGAAGCATCATTGAGCGTTGCCGGCAGGTTGGTGAAATCGGTTTTGGTCAGCGTATTAGTCCAGTCCATCTCCGAACCTGTTACCTTCAACTCCAGGCTACTTC
>JBJEIR010000168.1:0-8106 GCA_051877215.1 Acutalibacteraceae bacterium
AATATTAACTTTTCGCAGGCGTTGCAGGCGGCACTCAAACGCGAGCTTAATATAGAAGATCGTTAATTAAATTTATTACTGACTTTTTACTGACTTTTATACGCTTTTTTATGCTTTTTTACGCTTAAATTTGTAAAGATAAAAAGCTGAAAAACCCCCGAAAACAAGCCGCTTTTAGCTGTTTTCGGGGTTTTCTTTCATGGCGGAGAAGGAGGGATTCGAACCCTCGAGACACTGTTAATGCCTACACGATTTCCAATCGTGCGCGCTCGACCAACTACGCGACTTCTCCATATAAAATATTCTATCATTCGTGCTCGCGGTGCGACCGTCCCGATTGAGAGCGGAGATCGGTGTGCCGACACTGCACAAAGCGCTAGATTATTATAATGAATACAGGCAAAAAAATCAAGCCCTCTTCGCAAATTTTTTATTTTTTCTTTGTAAATGTTACAATACATATATGGTAGACGACCGATAAAAACAGAGAGACGGACGCGCAGGCGGATGACGCAGAGAAAAAACTCCTGATGAAATCATTTCATCAGGAGCTTTTATCCTTGTGAAGCCGATAAAACGGACGGGCTGCATCACACGGCTGTCTTGTTATCCTTTGACCGGTGCGCCTGTCGTGGAAACGGCAAGCGTGTTAAAGACAACATTTTGACCCGCCCATCCGGCGGCAAAGATCTTTACGCCGGAGATAATCAAGTTGCCGTTTTCATCCAAAGCGCTCTGCGGGATATTCAGATCCGAAAGGGGAATGGAGCCGGAGCACTTCTGATTGGAGAGAATATCGCCCGAGCCGGCCTCCGTTTTGACATTGGGCAGCAGTCCGTTGATGGCGACATATTGGCCGTCGGAGTATGTGTCGGGGGTGGCGTTGTCAAAGAACAGAATGATGCTTGTCTTGATTCCCTCGGTTGTCTCAAAATCGTATACCAGCTCAGAGCCGTCCATGGGCACAAGCAGCGGCTTGGTCGGCGTGTATTGAGCGGCGGGCCACTGACCGTTTGTGTTGCAAATGGCAAGAGTGCGTTCTGCGGTCTGTTCGATTTCCATGTTTTCCGCATCCCAGTCGGTCGGATTATATGACAGAATGTCCATTTGTCCGCCCTCTGCGGGAGATTCTGCATACTCAACGGTGCTTTCGATTTTTGCCGCATTGGGGTTGGAATAAAAATGCTCTTTGAGATAATTGCTGATCAACTGTGTATATACCTCATTGCCCTTGCTTGCAAGATGAATACCGTCGCTCTTTAAAAACTCCGAAGTGGGATATTCGTCGCACGCGGCGCGGATGTCAACGAGGTCATAGCCTTCTTCTTCGGCCAATTCGCGCACCTTGGCATTGTACTGATCCAGCCATTCAAGGGGCGTGCCGACATCGGTATAATTGGATTTTTTCTGCGCCTGCGAGGACCAGAAAATATCGCTGTCCAAATAGCTGACGGTAAGCAAAATCGGGGTGGCATCCAGCGCGACGACCTTTTCACAAAGCGTCTTCATATTTTGCTTATAGTCGTCAAGCGACACACGGGGCTTGTTTTTTGCTTCCATGATCAGGTCGTTCATGCCGAAGGACAGGGTGACGAAATCCGGCTCACGGTTGGCGACATACTTGTCAAAGCGTTCAAGTGCCTGCTTGGAGGTGATACCGCCTTTGGCGCCGTTGAACAAATACATATTGCACTCCTCGGCAACGCTCCTCGGCCATGTTCCGCCTGCGGTCAAGCTGTCGCCGAAGGTGATCAGGCGAGCTCCGTCAAGCGCTTTTCCCTTAGGCGCGCAGCCGCTCATTGCGAAACATCCTGTCATCAGCGTGCCGGTCAGCAGTATCGAACAAATTCGTTTCCACATTGACATGATGATCATCCTTTCATATAGAAAAGCTACTATAGGTATAAGGTTACGGTACCTAGAGTATAGCATTCCGGCTTGCAGTTTGCAAGCGAAAACAAAAAGAATTGCGAGCGGCTTTGAAACGGACAGGACAGAGACCTCCTCTTTGCCGCCGGAAGGGAGCGCTTGGCATTCGGAATTCGGAAAAACAGAAGAAAAAGCAATGAAGCGCTCCGCTTTCAGCGAAACGCTTCATTGCTTTGAGAAGAAAATGAGGAGAAATACCATTTGATTGCTCAAATGGTAAAAAGGAGAAAGCAAATTTTCAGGCACTTGCCGATGAATTCGGGGACAGCGTCACACAACGGTTTTCGCTGTCAACGATCGTGATCGGCAGGTCGGGCAGCAGCTCGTGGATGGTTTCCACAAACGCGTTGCTGTTCAGACTGGGAGAGCCGCTGATCAAATGCGCGGCATTGACCTGACGGGCATATACCGCGACGGTTAATGCGGGATCTTCATTAAAAAGAAGCTGCATTCCCGCGCCGAGCGAACAGGCAATATCATAGAGTGCCTGCAGGGTGTCGGCCGTGTGCTTTGAGGGCTCCTGCTCCGGCACAACCGAGACGACACAAAGCTCGTATCCGCAGGTATCGGCAAGCTCGCGCCCTTTTTGAATAAGACGGCGACAGCTCATCTGATCGGTGACACAAACCAAAATGCAAGGGAGTTTCGTTTCCACAAGGGGACTTCCTTTCGCAAAAAATATATAAGGCGATTGCCGCTTGATATTCGCGGCGTCACTGCGTTGCTGCGTTGTCTTACTGTATCTATATCATACACTCTTTGGCGGGAAAAATGTTGAACAAAGCATGACAAGACTATGAAGCTTTTCAAAGAAAATCGTGAACAAGCGTCGATAAAAATGTCGAAAACGCTTGACATTCTGCAAATATATGGTATGCTTATATTGTTCTGTTAAATACCTATATTCCAGTATGAATTAAGATATTTAGGAGGTGGGGTATGAACGAGAATCGCTTGCCTGCCGCCATCTGCGTCAACGATTTGTCGGGGGTGGGGCGTGCGTCGCTGACAATTGCGCTGCCGGTGTTGAGCGCGATGGGGGTGCAGTGCTGTCCGCTGCCGACGGCCATTCTTTCGGCTCAGACGGGCTATACACACTATTCTTTCTTTGACTTTACGCCGTATATGCGCGAGTATTTTCAATGTTGGCAGAAGGAAAATTTTCAGTTTGATGCATTGTATACGGGTTTTCTCGGATCGGCGGAGCAAATCGGCATTGTTCGGGAAATGGCGGCCTTGCTGCCGGAGTCAACGCTGCTGCTGACCGATCCCGTCATGGCGGATAACGGTCATGTATATGCGACCTATACACCTGAAATGTGCCACGGCATGAAAGAGCTTGTCGCCGCCGCCGATATTGTCACGCCCAATATTACGGAGGCGTGTATTTTGACCGATACGCCGTATATGGGAGAAGCGCTTTCGCGTGAACAGGCGCTTGCCTTGTGCCGCGGCGTGGCCGCACTCGGCGCAAAAAATGTTGTGCTTACAGGTGTACACACCTCACCCGATCAAATCGGGAATTATCTGTATACCGTTTTGACAGACACACTGACGCTGATTGAAAAGCCTTGTTCGGCCGGCCGGTATCCGGGTACAGGAGATCTTTTTGCGTCGGTATTATGCGGCGGATTGCTGCGTAAAGAGCCGCTTGAAAAGGCGGTTGACCGTGCGGCGGAGTTCGTTTCGGCCGCCACGCGCTATACCCGGCAACGGGGAGCCGATCCGAAGGACGGCGTGCTGTTTGAACCGTGTTTGAAAAATTTGACGGAATAAACGGTTGAGCCGAAATACCGTTGATGAATAGTTAAATGTATAAAAAATAAAAAGGAGCTGTTTGACATGAATCGTTCTGTTTCCAAAACTGTCCGCCACCTTACCGTTACCGCTTTATTTGCGGCGATCATCACGCTGACCACGGCGTATCTGTTTCATATTCCGATCGGCGTTTCCGGTTATATTCATTTGGGCGATGCTTTTATCTATTTAGCGGCGGCGTTTTTGCCCATGCCGTATGCCATGGCGGCGGCGGCGGTCGGCGCCGGGCTGGCGGATATTCTCAGCGGCGCACCCGAGTGGGCGATTTTTACGGTGATTATCAAGGCGCTGATGGCGATGTGCTTTACCTATAAATCGGAGAAGGTCATCAATGTACATAATATTATCGGCAGTGTTGCGGCGGGCGTCATCAACATCGTCGGCTATTATTTTGCCGAGGTCATTTTGTACGGCAACTGGATTACACCGCTGCTTGCCATTCCGACGGGAGGCTTGGTGCAATCCGGCGGCGGTATGCTGGTGTTTATTTTGGTCGGTGTGCTGCTGGATCAGGCACACATCAAAAACCGTCTGCAAAAGATGGCGTAAAGAGGGGGCCGCATCACATGGATGCAATGCGTGTTTTATATGAGTTTGAAGACGGACTGTATGTGAATTTGACCAATTCCTGCACCTGCGCGTGTACCTTCTGCATCCGTCGGGGACATGAGGGCGTGGGAGACGCCGAAAATTTGTGGCTGTCGCATGATCCTTCGGAGGAAGAAGTGCTTGCCGCGTTTCGCGAGCGCGATCTGTCGATGTATAAGGAGGTCGTATTTTGCGGCTACGGCGAGCCGACACAGCGGCTCACCGAATTGCTCGCGGCGTGTCGGTATATCCGTTCTGTGAGCGATATTCCCATCCGTCTGAATACCAACGGACTGGCGTCGCTGGCACATAAAAAGGCGGTACCGCCGCTTTTTGAGGGGCTTTTAGATACGGTGTCCGTCAGTATGAACGCTCCCACAGCGGCGGAATATCTGGCGGTGACACAGCCGTCCTTCGGCGAGCCGGCCTTTGAGGCGATGCTGCAATTTGTGCGCGATTGCAAACAGTATGTGCCGCATGTTTTGGTGACCGCCGTGGATGTGATTACCCCCGAGCAGGCCGAGCGCTGCCGCGCGCTGGCGGCGTCTCTCGGTGTGCCGTTTCGGCTGCGGCATTTCACATGAATGTGTTTGACTGAGAAGATACGGGAACACTCGACCGGCCTTTGCCGGGCGGATGTTCCCGCTTTTTTGTATGCACATTCTTTTACACATATTTTACATGCAGACGGTTTTCTCTTATTTGGCTTGTTTTTCTTTCCGGGGCAAATGCCCGATACGCAATCTTTTCCGTCAAAAGCGCAAAATGTTATCACAAGCGGTTGTGTAAATCTAACAAATTTGATTGAGAATGATTGACAAGTTTTGTAAAATGAAATATCATAAACTGCATAAGGCCATTTTGAAATACACCATTGCGACAAACTCGGAAAGGACCCCAAACCATGAAAAAATTTCTGTCGGTTGTATTGACACTGTCCATGCTGATCGGTATTTTTGCCGGCTCGTCCGTTACCTTTACGGCGGCTCCGTCATATGCGGTCGGCGATATCAATATGGATGGCACTGTCGACACGTTGGATGTGCGGCTGATGCTGCGAGCGATCGTCGGCACGCTCACGCTGAACGATCAGCAAAAGGAACTCGGCGATTTAAACGGAGACGGTGATGTGACCTCCTCCGACGCGCATACCTTGCTGCTGGTTATTTGCGGGCAAGTGTATATCGGCAATAAGAAGACGGTCGATTTGCTGGCGCCCTCCGCCGACAGTTGGTATAACCCCGTGCAGACGAGCAGCGGCACCCCCTCGATCGTGGCGGAATCTGCCGCATCGGACGGTGGGTATACCTTTAAAAATGTCGGGGGCACATGGCCGTATACCTTATATATTTATGATGCGCGCATTTTGCTGCCCGAGGATTCTTTGATCGAATACGATTTGACCGTCAATTGTGCGTCAACCAGTTTGAATTTGTTTGTCGGCGGCGCGACCCCCGATATGAACGGCGACGCAAACGGCGATGACGATGACGATGCCGGCAGTTATGTCAAGCTCAATTCGTTGATTTCCTCCAAGAATATTGATGCCGGGTCGGGCGATCTGACCAAGGGCGAATACAAGGGCACTCTGCGTGTCGGCGACTTGGCGGTTCCCAATTCCGCCAAGATAAACGGCATGGTTTGGGTGAGCGGTATCAAGATTTATGCGGTCGGTGCCAACGGCTCGGATATGACCATTCGTAAACTGCAGGTGGCAGAGGCATATGAAGAGGTAAAGCAGGTCGCGACCAGCACAAATCCCGAGGAAGCGGTGCGCTCGTCCCTTGTGAACAGCAGCGAAATTGCGGGGATGACGACGCTGACGGCGCTTCGTCTTTACGAAAACGGCACGCCTGTCACCTCTTCGCAAATGACTTCCTCCAAGGATAACAAAAAGATTTATGACACGGAGCTCTCTCGCCGTGTGATCAATTACGCCGACGGCTACCAGATGGATCTGATGAAGGACTGGGAGCCGGACTATTCTCTGTCCGCGCTTCGCAGCCGCTATTCTTCCTCCTCCTATGTGTTGACCGTTTCCAAAGAAGAAGAAAGCCCGTATGGCAATACATCGAGCGGCTGGACGACCTATTTGACCGAATGGGTCAACCGCTATATTGCAGACAGCTCGTTTTTATCCGCCAACAATCTCTCTTATCAGCGAAGCCCCCTGCAAACCAATTCGCTGATTTCGGGCTATACAGTGCTCAATTACGATATCGTAATCAACGATTCGTCCAATATTCATATGCCGTATTACAGCATTGCGATCGTGCGAAAAAGCACGGTTTACAACAAATTCTATTTGTTTGTGATGAAATCGTCCGCGCCGACCGCCACGGTGATAGACCGCGTATTGCGTTCCTTTAAAGAGGTTACGGCGCTGGGAACGGCGGTCAATTCGCAGGGACAGTATGAGCGCGTCATTCCGAGCGAATGGAGCGATGAGACCAAGGCGTATTATGAAAAGCTTTGCTCACAGACAACCACCGACTGGGGCTTTTTCTCGGCGAGTATGGTCTCGTCAAGCGATTCTTCCTATTCGACGCAGTATAATCGAATCTCCTCCGAGTACGACCGATTGAGCACCGCGCTGAATTACGATTATGCGATCATGCCGACTTATACGCATCTTCGCTACGGCACCAAAGTGAATAATTTCCCGTCCGAAATGGCAAATGTGTTTGCGGGCGGCAACGGCTTTAACGGCAAGCCCGTCTTGCAGTTTACCTATCAGTTTACGACCTCCAACAACACCAACCTGAGCGGATATACGCCGATGTATGACATTATGCGCGGCAAATTCGATTCGCAGTTCCGCCAGCTGGCAAAGGACATCAAAGCGTACGGCAAGCCTGTTTTGCTGCGCCTTAATAATGAGATGAACACCGACTGGACAAGTTACGCGGGCATTGTTACGCTTCTCGACCCGGATATTTTCATCAGCACATGGCAGCGTATGTATAACATCTTTAAAGCAGAAGGCGTGAATAACTGCATCTGGATTTTCAATCCGATTGCAAAAAGCACCCCGTATTCCAGCTGGGGAGAGGATCTCTGTTATATGCCCGGCCAGGATTTTGTGCAGATCATCGGACTTACAAGCTATGAGATGGGCAACGGAACAACACTGACCTCTTTTGAAAAATCCTACGGCGATCTGTATCAGAAAAATAAGAATTATTATATGAACTATCCGTGGGTGATCTCCGAATTTGCCTGCGGAGCGGGCGGCGAGCGCGCATATGACTATTCGACCGATTCATGGCAGACGACCACTCTCGGGCGCAATCAACGTCTGCAGGCGCAGTGGGTGACGAATATGTTTACCTGTTTGCAAAAGCGCAATATGCCCGGTTATGAATTCTGTAAAAATATCAAAGGGGCGGTGTGGTTCAGCACCAACGATTATGTCACGATCGACGGAACCTCTTATATCACCAACTATCTGAAGCTCGACTCTACGCTGACCCAAACGCTGAATGCGTTTAAAAACGGACTCGCGTAAATCAACGCTGTATCAATGGGAAAGGTAAGACGGTCGGCGGCCGGATCGGCGGTGGCTTTAGACAAATCCTTTCCGAAAGAACCCCGCTTTGCATTTGAAAAAGGTGCTTTGACATTCGGTAACGCCGAATAAGGAAGTTTTTCATCAGTTAAAAAGGTGCAACACTTAAAAAAGTGCTGCACCTTTTTTCTTTGGAATCCGCACGGATCGTTTTCCTGCTTGTTACGGTATACAACATTTTCGCTATCTTTTTCGTTCTTAAA
>JBJEIR010000169.1:0-1967 GCA_051877215.1 Acutalibacteraceae bacterium
TGCTGACGTTGAATTCTTCTTTCTCCTCGATTATTACCGGAATCATTATCTTCTTTATCATCGGTTGTGAGTTCTTTATCAATTACTCCATTAAATTTCGCAGTAAACAGGGAAGGAGAGAGGCGTAATGGTTGTCACTTTTATTCAGCGGGCGATTTCCATGGGGATTCCCCTCCTCTTCGGCTCGACCGGCGAAATTATTACCGAAAAATCCGGCCATTTAAATTTGGGAATTCCCGGCATCATGTATGTGGGAAGCATCAGCGGAGTGATCGGCGCTTTTCTGTATGAAAATTCGGTAGGCGCTGCGAATATCAATACGGCGCTCGCTATTTCGATTCCGCTTGTCTGCTCTTTGGTCGGTTCCTTGATTATGGGCATGATATATTGCTTCCTCACCGTTACGCTGCGTGCCAATCAGAATGTGACCGGCTTGGCACTTACCACCTTCGGCGTCGGATTCGGTAACTTTTTCGGCGGCTCCCTGATCAAATTGACGGGCAGCGATGTTCCCTCTGTCAGCTTGACTGCCACGAGCAACGCTTTCAGTCAAACGCTTCCGTTTGCAAAGGATTGGGGGATAATCGGAGAGCTCTTTTTCAGCTATAGCTTTTTGGTCTATGTAGCCGTCGCGATTGCACTGATTTCCTCCTTTGTCTTAAAACGAACCCGTGTCGGGCTGCAGCTGCGCTCGGTAGGGGAAAGCCCCGCGACGGCAGATGCCGCCGGCATCAATGTGGATTTATATAAATATGTCGCCACCGGTATCGGCAGTATGGTTGCCGGACTCGGAGGACTGTTCTATATCATGGATTATGCGGACGGCGTATGGTCCAACAACGCTTTCGGAGACCGCGGATGGATGGCCATTGCGTTGGTTATTTTTGCTGTGTGGAGACCGAATCTGAGCATTATCGGCTCTATCCTGTTCGGCGGATTGCTGATCATACACAATTATTTGCCGGGTGTCACCATTACGACACAGCCGTTGTTTGAGATGGTTCCGTATATTGTGACCATTTTGGTCTTGATCATTGTCAGTATGCGGAAAAAACGCGAGAATCAGCCGCCTGCTCATTTGGGATTGAATTATTTCCGAGAAGAAAGATAAAAAAGAAAAAACCAAAACAAAAAAGATATCTGTCATGTCGGCAGATATCTTTTTTTGCCTATTGTGAGGTGCGCAGCTTGACGGCGTTGCGGTCAAACAAAGAGACAAACACAGAAACAAATAAAGAGAAATGCATCGCATAAAAGAAACGTTACAAAGGCTGAAAATGCGGTTTTACCTATAAAAAATTCCCCCGGGAAAATATCGCCGGGGGAACAAAAATCAAATAGATGAATAAACCAATCAAACCGATCGGAAAACAGGATCGTTGGCAAAACGAGCCGCATATTTTTCCGCATACTGATTGGTAAAAGCAATCATTTGCGGCATTTTCTTTTCCATATCATGCACCAATTTGATTTGTGTACGGGTACGCAGGAGGTTTTGCCCGCTGTAATCCGTATGGAAATATTCGTCGCCGTTTAGATAATCGGTAAGGAAGCGGGCGGCCAACTCCAATGTGAGAATTTTAGCGCTCAGCGGCATCATCTCGATTTCCTTTTCCGTCAGTAAATTATGTGTCCCTTTGATAAAGCCTTTTGTAAACAGTCGATACAGTTCCAGATTCATTTCGACTTTTTGGAGATCCGGTTCGTCCTCTGCGGCGGTGCTGGCACCGCTGCGAACGGCGTCGCCGTAATCATATAGAGAGGAGCCGGGCATCACCGTGTCAAGATCAATAACACAAATCGCCTGATCGGAATCACAGTCAAAAAGCACATTATTGATTTTTGTGTCATTGTGCGTCACACGATAGGGGATCGCACCGGATTCCAGCGCCTGAACAATCAAGCCGGATTCTTCAACACGGGAGAGAATAAAATCCGCTTCTCCGCGCACATCCTTCAGACGGTCC
>JBJEIR010000170.1:0-7945 GCA_051877215.1 Acutalibacteraceae bacterium
AAATCCCGATTTTGTGCTGATCGGACTGGGCACCAACGATTTTGTGCGTCCCACGGCCGGCAATCTCAATTCGAAGGTATCCGTTGCGGACTTCCGCAGCAACCTGCAGGGCTTCATCGACGCAATCAAAGCGATGGACGCCGTGCCGATTCTCATCACCGCTCCCTATGTGCGGGAAGACGCCTACGGCCCCGCTTCCAACTATGCCGCCGACGGCGGACTGAATGCGGTGCTCGATCAGTATATCGCCGTCGTGCGTGAGCTGGCAAGCACAAACGGCATCGGTCTGATCGACATCCACGCCGCCTGTGACGACTATGCGCCGGCGGATTTCCTCATCAGCGACGGCGTTCATCTGTCGGCGCTCGGAAATCAGGTCTACGCAGAGAAAATCGAAGCGTATCTGACCGAAAACTTCAACCGCGACCCCGACGCGCCCACTGTCCCGCAGCCGCAAAAGCCCTCCGTGGAGGACGGCTACTGGACAAAAGAGGTCATCTCCCATAACGCGGAGGATTGGCTGATTCTCAAGAAGGACACCGTCACCATCACCAACGAGGAGGACGGCGCGATCTCCTTCGCCAACACCACCGGGCTTTGGCCGGAGGTGCATTATTCGCCGCGCCTTGACGATTCCGTCGCCGTTCCGGTGGAAAACAGCTTTTTGAACATTGATATCACCGCCGAAGCCACCACCAATCTGATCATGTTCTTCAACGGCGCGACCCCGACGGTCGGCTATGACCATGATTATATCTATCTCGTGCCGATCCTGAAAAAAGCGGATCCCTCGCTGCGCGTCGAATCGTCGGGAGACCTGAGCGGCGGGCAGACCGTGCGCTGCCAAATCAAGCTGTCCGATTTCATCTCCGACGATATGATTGACGAGGACGGCAATATTCTCTTCTCCGGTCTGAAGGTCTTCATCGTCGGTGAGGCGGGCAAAAAGGTCACCATCCGCGAATTCAGCGTCACCAAAGCGGATCCCTCCACCCTGCCCAAAGAGCCGGTCTACGAGGACACCCACAATCTGCTGCCGACCGACGCGCCCCAAATCTCCGCCAATCAGGGCAAGGCCGATGCGGTCATCAACAATGACGGCACGCTGACCATCTCCCGTGCAGCGGACGACACGCTGTCGTGGCCGTCTGTTGCCGTCGCGGTCAACAAGGAGATCAACCTCGCCGAAACGCCGTATCTGCACCTGGCGATGTCGCCGTCGGGCGGCTGTGCCAACGGCTATATCTTCTATAAGCTCGGAAACGGCGGTGAAGAGAGCGTACAGCTCTCCACCGCGGTAAACGGAGATGTTTACGACTTCACCTCTCCGCTGAAAACCTATGTCAATCTGGCCAATGTGCTCGGTACGACCGAGACCGTCACCATCACGAAGATCACCCTGTCGGTTTACGGCAACCGCGGCGACGCGGTGACCTGGAAGACCCTTGCAATGGCAAAAGAGGTCGTGGACACCCCCGAACCGCTCATGGGCGATCTCAACTACGACGGCGTGGTTGATTTGATGGATTCCATATTCCTGTACCGCATCACCTCCGGCCGCGAGGCTATAACCGATGAGCAAAAAGAGCTCGCCGATCTTAATGCAGACGGACTCATTGATATGCGGGATGCGTTTATCCTGTACCTGCAAACCTCCGCTCTGTGATCACGGACTTTTCATAGGCTTCCGTCAGCCTATGCGTACAAAGCCTCTCCTTGTGTAAGGGAGAGAGGGGTTGACAACACGGCATTTGTGTCCGCCGACGCCTCCCCTGTGTAAGGGGAGGTGGCACGGCATCAAGCCGTGACGGAGGGGTTGTAAAAGCTCTATCCCCTCAAAACAGTGCAAAGAAAACAATCCCTCTCTCCCTATTACACAAGGGAGCCAAGGGATTTGCAGCGTATCAATGTCTTTCCCCTGTGTAAGGGAGAGGAAAAAGATTGTTTTTTGCCACTCTCCAAAGCCCGTCGGCTTATGCAATGAGCCGACGGGCTTTTTTGCATCCGTTTAAGGCGAGGAGATTTTTGCCCGAACAAGGCACAAAATCGAAGCCATACTGTCGTATGCTGAGATTTTTAACGCGGTTCGGGTGAAAAGATACCGTTTTAAACCATATCGGCTTCGGCTCTCCTCGCCTTATCCCAAAACACCCCTTGACGAACACCGTATATATTAGTAAAATAAAACAGTATGCAAACGACACAAGAGCAACACGGCCGTTTTTTATCCCGGCGCGGCTTTTTTGACAGCACTTTTCGCAAGCCCCCTTTCCGAAAAAAAGCCTGTTTGCCGGAGAACCTATTTACGGAGGTACTTTTTTATGGCTGCGATTTTTCCGTTTCGCGCATGGCGCTTTTCCGAATCGGCGGGCGACCCCGCCGAGCTTGTCTGCCCGCCGTATGATATCATCAGCGAACAACAGCGGCAGACCTATCTCTCCTGCAACCCGCACAATATCATTCGTTTGGAGCTGCCGCGCGAGGGCGAAGACCCGTATGAAGCAGCGGGTCAGACGGTGCGCGAATGGTGCCGCGACGGCGTGCTTGCGCGGGATGAAGCCCCCGCTTTTTATGTGTATGAGATGACCTTTTTCGCTTTGGGCGAGCAGAAATCCGTCAGCGGCCTGCTGGCGGCGGTACAGCTCACGCCCTTTTCCGAGGGGGTTGTGCTGCCCCATGAGGAAACGCTTTCCAAAGCGAAGGCGGACCGCCTCCGACTGATGAAAGCGACCGGCTTTAATTTCAGCGATATCTATTCCCTTTATCAGGGGCACATGCAGGATTTGCTGTCCGAAGCCATGAAGCGCGAGCCCTTGACCGACCTGACGGACGCAGAGGGTGTGCGCCACCGCCTGTGGGCGATCACCGACGGCGAGACCGTCAGCGAGATTGAGCGGCGCTTTGCGGATACCAAGCTGTATATTGCCGACGGACACCATCGGTATGAGACCGCTCTGAATTACCGGCAATATCTGCGGGAAAGCGGGCGCCCCGTGGGCGGCGCCGACCGCATCATGATGATGCTGGTTGAAATATCTCATCCCGGGCTTGTGGTGTTCCCCACCCACCGACTGCTCAGAGACCTGCCGGATTTTGACGGCGACGCACTGCTGACCGCCTGCGAGTCCGATTTTGAGATTACCCGCGGCCTGTCTCTTCAGCAGGCGGACGATGCTTTGCAGCAAGCCTACGACGACGGGAAGAAAGCGTTTGTCTGCTATCTCGGCGGGGAGACCGCCTCGCTGATGGTTTTGCGCGACACGGCGGTTATGGACGCACTGCTGCCGGAGCTGTCCCCCGTTTCGCGCCGCCTTGATGTGAATGTGCTGCACACCGCCGTTCTCGAAAGACAGCTCGGCATCGACAAGGACAACATGGCGCGGCAAATCAATCTGACCTATACCCGCGACCGCGACGAAGCCGTAAACGGCGTGCGCAGCGGCGCGTACCAATGCGCGTTTCTGCTCAACCCCACCCGTGTATCGGAAATTCAGGGGGTGGCGGCGGCCGGTGAAAAAATGCCGCAGAAATCCACCTATTTTTATCCCAAGCTCATCACGGGTCTGACCCTGAATTCCCTGGACTGAACCGTTTGAGCCGCCCGTAAATTTTTACCGACAGGAAGTGTTTGATTTGTCCGCCTCGCTCGACAAGACACGGAATTTTTGCATTATTGCCCATATCGACCACGGCAAATCGACGCTTGCCGACCGCATTCTCGAGCTGACCAACACGGTGTCCAAGCGCGACATGGAGGATCAGCTGCTCGACAGCATGGATCTCGAGCGCGAACGCGGTATCACCATCAAAGCGCATATCGTCACCCTGTCCTACAAGGCGCAGGACGGCGAGACCTACACCTTTAATCTGATCGACACCCCCGGCCATGTGGACTTCAACTATGAGGTTTCCCGCGCGCTCGCGGCGTGCGAGGGTGCGCTGCTGGTGGTGGACGCGTCGCAGGGCATTGAGGCGCAGACACTGGCCAACACCTATTTGGCGGTCGAGCACGGGCTGGAGGTCATCCCCGTCATCAACAAAATCGACCTGCCCGCCGCCCGTCCCGAAGAGGTGCGCCGCGAAATCGAGGACATCATCGGCATCGACGCGTCCTACGCCCCGCTTATCTCCGCCAAATCGGGTCTGAATATCGAGCAGGTGCTCGAAGCAATCGTTCAGTATGTCCCCTCCCCCTCGGGAGACCGGGACGCCCCGCTGCAGGCGTTGATTTTTGACAGCTATTATGACAGCTATAAAGGCGTCATCGTCTATATCCGCGTGAAGGAAGGGACGGTGCGCACCGGCGACACCATCCGCATGATGGCGACCGGCGCACAGTTCGAGGTGACCGAGGTCGGCATTATGCGCCCCTCGCGCGCAGAGCCGACGGGGATTCTTCAGGCAGGAGAGGTGGGCTATATCGCCGCGTCGATCAAAACAGTGGGCGACGCGCGCGTCGGCGACACCGTTACGCTCGCGTCCCGTCCCGCCGCCGCGCCTCTTCCCGGCTATCGCAAGGTCAATCCGATGGTCTTTTGCGGCGTGTTTCCGGCGGACGGCGCGCACTATCAGGATTTGCGCGAGGCGCTCGAACGCTTGCAGCTCAACGACGCATCCCTCACCTTTGAACCGGAGACCTCCGTGGCGCTCGGCTTCGGCTTTCGCTGCGGATTTCTCGGCCTTTTGCATATGGAGATCATCCAGGAGCGTCTTGAGCGCGAATACGACCTCGATCTGATCACCACTGCACCCAGCGTCATTTACCGCATCACGATGACCGACGGCTCGGTGCAGTATATCGACAACCCGACCAACTATCCCGACCCCGGCACCATCGCAACGGCCGAGGAGCCGATCACCGACGCGCACATTTTCGCGCCGAACGAATTTGTCGGCAACATCATGGAGCTTTGTCAGCAGCGGCGCGGAGTCTTTAAGGATATGAAATACCTCGACCCCACCCGCGTCGACATTCATTATGAGCTGCCGCTCAACGAGATCGTTTACGATTTCTTTGACGCGCTCAAATCGCGCACCAGAGGCTATGCCAGCTTTGATTATGAGCTCAAGGGCTACGCCGAAAGCAAGCTTGTCAAGCTGGATATCCTGCTAAACGGCGACATCGTGGATGCGCTGAGCTTTATCGTCTTTGAGGGCAACGCCTATGCGCGTGCGCGCAAAATATGCGAAAAGCTGAAGGACAACATTCCCCGTCAGCTCTTTGAGGTGCCGGTGCAGGCGGCCATCGGCGGAAAAATCATCGCCAGAGAAACCGTCAAGGCGATGCGCAAGGATGTGCTTGCCAAATGCTACGGCGGCGACATCACCCGCAAAAAGAAGCTGCTCGAAAAGCAAAAGGAGGGCAAAAAGCGGATGCGCCGCTTAGGCTCGGTCGAGGTTCCGCAGGAGGCGTTTATGGCCGTTTTGAAGCTGGATGATGACTGATTCGCTTTACAAACGGCCTATTGTCCGCACAACTACCGATAAAAGATAGGAGAAATCGAGACTATGGATAATCGTCCGATCGGTGTATTCGATTCGGGGCTCGGCGGCCTGACCGTCGTGCGTCAGCTTCTCGCAGAGCTGCCCGAAGAACAGATCATCTATTTCGGAGACACGGGGCGCGTACCGTACGGCACGCGCAGTCCCGAAACCGTCTCGCGCTATACGGCGGAGGACTGCCGTTTTCTCCGCCGCTTTGATGTGAAAATGATCATAGCCGCCTGCGGCACCGCCAGCTCGGTCGCCTCAGGCGTTCTCAAAGCGCTGCCGCTGCCCGCCATCGGCGTGGTGGAGCCGGCGGCAAAAGCGGCCGCCGGCGCTTCACAAAGCGGCCGCATCGGCGTCATCGGCACGACGGCGACGGTGCGCACCGACGCGTTCGGCAGAGCCGTGCATATGCACGCGCCGAATGCGCAGGTGTTTTCCCGCGCCTGTACGCTGTTTGTCCCGCTGGTTGAAAACGGCTGGATCGCCCCCGATGACGAGGTGGCCGTTGCGACCGCCAAGCGGTATTTGGCGCCGCTCAAGCAGGCAAACATCGACACGCTCATCATGGGCTGCACGCATTTTCCCCTGCTTGCCCCCATCCTCTCCGAGGTACTCGGCAGCGGCGTCACCCTGATCGACGCGGGGCGTGAGGCGGCCGTTGCCGCGCGCGAATTGCTGACAAAGCGGGATATGCTGCGCGAAAGCGGCGAAGGACACTGCCGCTTTTTTGTCAGCGACCGTCCGCAGGGCTTTGCCGATGTGGCGGAGATGTTCCTCGGACGGGATGTACACAACGATGTCGAAACCATTGATCCGGCGCTGCTGTCCGATGAGCTGTAAACGCCGCCGACAAAAAAGGAATGCTGCTGATATATGGATATGCTGATCACCGTTCACTCCCGCGAGTGGGTCGACACGGAGGAATCCGACACAACGCTGACCGTCCCGTGCGAATACCGATCTGAGGGCTCCGAACACATCATCACCTATCGCGAGGAGGCAGACAGGCAAACGGGCTGTGCCGCCGTCTCGACCACCCTGCGCGTCACCCCCGACACCCTTTCTGTGACGCGAAAAGGAGAGACGCGCTCTGAAATGCTCTTCAAGCCCCAAACGCATTCGTCCTGCCTTTATACAACGCCATACGGACAGATCCCGATGAAGGTGTATACCCACCGTCTGTCCGTCTCCCTTTTCGGGCAATACGGCGGGCAGATCGCCGTGCGCTACACGCTCGCGCTTGCGGGAGCCGGTTCAACCGAGCACGAGCTGCACATCACGCTCTCGCCGCAGCCGCGCGAATAATTTGCCCGCCCCCTTGCCGTTTTTTAACATACCGTGTTATTTTTCAGCATAAAAAGGAGTGCTTTTATGACCGTTACCGATACATTGACCGCCCTGGTGTCCGACGCATTCGAGAGCTGCGGCTATGACCGCTCGCTCGGCGTTGTCACCCTCTCCGACCGCCTCGACTTGTGCCAGTTTCAGTGCAACGGCGCGTTCGGCGGGGCAAAGCTCTATCACAAGGCGCCCGCGAAAATCGCGTCGGAGGTAGCCGAGGTCCTTCAAAAGAACGAGCTGTTTGCCAAAGCAGAGGTCGCCATGCCCGGCTTTTTGAACCTGACGCTTTCGGATCATGCGCTCGCCGCCAAAGCGGATGAGCTGTTAAAGGGGGAGCGCCCGCTGATCGAGCAGGTCGGAAACGGCCGCACCGTCATCGTGGATTACGGCGGGCCGAATGTCGCAAAGCCCCTTCACATCGGGCATCTGCGCCCCGCCATCATCGGCGAAGCGATCAAGCGCCTGTGCGCCGCGTCGGGCTACCGCGCAATCGGGGACATCCATCTCGGCGACTGGGGTCTGCAAATCGGTCTGGTCATTGCAGAGCTTCGTGAGCGCCACCCCGACTGGGCGTGCTTTTCCGATGAATTTGACCCCGAGACCGACGCCGTACCCTCCCTGACCGTCGAGCTGCTGCAGGAGGTATATCCCTTTGCCAGCGGCAAGAGCAAGGAAAACGCGGAATTTAAGCAGGCCGCACAGCAGGCAACCTATGACCTGCAGCACGGCAGACCCGGCTTTTTGGCGCTTTGGAAGGAGATCCTGCGCGTGTCGGTCGCCGATTTAAAACAGAATTACGACCGTTTGTCGGTTCATTTTGAGCTGTGGCTCGGCGAAAGCGACGCCGAAAAGGATGTGGACGGACTGGTCGCCACGCTGACACAGCAAGGGCTGCTGCATGAGAGCGACGGCGCGCTTGTGGTCGATCTCGCAAAGGAAGAGGACACCGCGCCGATGCCGCCCGTCATCATCAAAAAATCCGACAACTCGAGCCTGTACGCCACGACCGATCTCGCCACCATCATCCAGCGGCAGCGCGACTATGCGCCGGACAAGATTTGGTATGTGGTGGACAAACGGCAAAGCCTGCACTTTGATCAGGTGTTCCGCTGCG
>JBJEIR010000171.1:0-7899 GCA_051877215.1 Acutalibacteraceae bacterium
GCCGCATTTTTTTCCGCAATTTGTGTATCCAAATCGGCGGTCAACTGCTGGTTGATCGCGATTTCCTGCGATTTCACATTGATTTGCTGCTGTAAAATATCCCGCTGTTCCTTTTGCTCCTCCAGGGACTCGGCAGAATCGCTGCGCTGTGCCTCCAGTGCGGCCTGTTGCTCGGCGAGTGCGGCCTTTTGACTGCTCAGATCGTCTATCGACTCCTCTGCCGAAACAACCGCCGTACCCATCAAGGTCAGTATACAGCATAACACACAGCACAGCGCGCGCGAAGAAGCCCCGCAAAAAGACTTGCGGAATTTCCGGGTCTTGCGCGCTGTATCAGTCATTGCTCACACCGCTTTCTTCTTTGAGGTAGCGTCCGATGGAGATGCCGCTGCCGAGCATGCCGGTCAACATACCGATCAAAAGGAAGCCGATCAGCATTTCCGCCCAAACAGGCATCAGCGCAGAAAGTCCCTTGGCGCTCAAATCAAGCAAATTCATAAATCCGATATGCAGCGAAATCTGCAAACGGGTGTACACAAAATACATAATTCCGTACGACAGGCCGCCCGCCAAAAGGCCGAGCACCATGCCCTCCACCATAAACGGCAGACGGATAAATGCCTTTGTCGCACCGACCGATTTCATAATGCCGATCTCCAGCCGACGGCTGTATACCGTCAGCTTGATGGTGTTGGAAATAATGAACAACGAAACGAGCAACAGCATCAGAATGACCCAGCCGCCGATCGACATAACGGCGTTACGGATATTTTCAAGCACCTGCGCAATATCCGCATCATAGCGGATATCATCCACATTCGGCAGGGTGCGAATCTGTTCGATGGTCTGGTCAAACAGCGCCATGTCCGCAAAGGTCACCTGATAGGCGTCCAAAAACGGATTGTTCTCTCCCTGCAGACTTTCAAAGGTTGCTTCGGGAACAATATTCTGGTAGCGAAGCAGCGTATCTTCTTTGGAAACAAATTCGACCTGTGTCACATTGGAAAGAGCCTGTATCTGATTTCCAAGCTCGGTCACCTGCGCATCATCCGCCGTTTCTGTCGCAAAAACAACGGCAATATTCTGCGCATATACATATTCAAACGCGCCCTCAATATTGAAAAAAGCAAGATAGGCAGCGCCCGACAGCAACAGGCAGGAAACCAGCACCAGCACCGATGCAACGGCCATAAAGCTGTTTTGCTTGATATTGCGGAAGCCTTCTTTAATCAGATACCCAAGACTGCTGAGCCTCATTGCGCATCCCCTCCGTTCGTCGAACGCTCATTCATGATGTCGGCAATGACGGCATCCACCTTACTGCCGGATGTATCGGGAGTCTGAATGGTATCCAACACATCGGACACCACGCCGTTTTCGGCAGGCGCCGCGTTTTCCGCATAGGAGTCATCCTGCGGGACATCGGATACCACCGTGCCGGAGTCGATAACGATAACGCGCCGATGAAAATGCTCAACCAGCTCATGCTCGTGGGTGACCACCAGCACGGTCGTGCCGCGCCGATTGATCTCCGTGAGCAGTTCCATGATTTCAAACGACAGCTCCGGGTCGATGTTGCCGGTCGGCTCGTCCGCAATGATAAGCGACGGGTTGTTGACCAGCGCGCGGGCAAGGCTCACGCGCTGCTGCTCACCGCCCGACAGCTCCATCGGGAAATTGCGCGCCTTGTCCTGCAAGCCGACAAGGCCGAGAATATACGGCACGCGCTTGCGCACCTCCCGCTTGGACGCGCCGGTCACCCGCATGGCAAACGCCACATTGTCAAACACCGTCATCGAATGGATCAGACGGAAATCCTGAAACACAATGCCCATCGTGCGGCGCAGATAGGGAATTTCGCGGCGCTTCAGCTTCGAGAGCTTATACCCGTTTACAATCACCTCTCCGGCATTGGGCACCTCTTCATGCATAATGAGTTTCAAAAAGGTGGATTTGCCCGCGCCGGACGCGCCGACAATAAACACAAATTCGCCCTTATCAATGGTGATGTTGACATCACGCAGCGCCTTTGTGCCGTTATCATATGTTTTATGCACTCCTCTGAATTCAATCAAAAGGACACACCTCCTTTAGAATCCGGGAAAGATACGGCAATTCCTCGTTTTTGTAACGGAATTTCCGCATTTTCCCATAAAACAAACGGGCGGCGGGGGAGGCAATCCCCCGCCGACCTGCTTTTCTGCTTAATATTTGACGGGGTTGGCCTGCAGGTACTTTTTGACCATCAGCGCCACTTTAAAGACAATCGCATCATCGAATTCTCTGAGATCAAGGCCCGTCAAGCGCTTGATTTTTTCCAAACGATAGACCAGGGTGTTACGGTGAACAAACAGCTTTCGAGAGGTTTCCGAAACATTGAGATTGTTTTCAAAAAAGCGCTGAATGGTAAAGAGCGTCTCCTGATCAAGCGCATCGATCGAGCTCTTTTTGAACACCTCGCGCAAAAACATTTCGCACAGCGTCGTCGGCAGCTGATAAATCAGGCGCGCAATACCGAGATTGTCATAGCTGACAATCGTACGCTCATTATCAAATACCTTGCCGACCTCAAGCGCGACCTGCGCTTCCTTGAAGGAGCGCGCCAAGTCCTTGATCCCCTCGACAATGGTGCCGATGCCGACGGTCGCCTGTGTATAAAATTCGCTGCTGAGAGTATCCACAATGGACCTCGCCAGCTTTTCGAGGTTGCCCGATTCGATTCCCGGACGGATCTCCTTGACCAACGCAATATCGTTCTCATTGATATTGATGACAAAATCCTTTGTCTTGTCGGGGAAGAGATTCTGCACCACATCAAAGGTGGAAATATCGGTGCGGTTGGCGACGCGGATGAGCAGCACCACACGGCTGACATCGTTGTTGAAGTGCAGCTCGCGCGCCTTTAAGTAAATATCACCGGGCAGAATGTTGTCGAGAATAATATTCTTGACAAAATTGCCGCGGTCATATTTTTCATCATAATACTGCTTGATGCTGGAAAGCGAAACCGCCAAAAGCGAGGCGAATTTATCCGCCTGATCGTCTGTCCCCTCCACAAACAGAATATATTCACTGCGGGGACGGGAGCCAAAAGGCTTGTAGGTATAATTCCCGTGAATAAATGATTCCGTTGCCGTAAAGGACTCGGTGTTCACGGCATCGCTCAGCTCGCCGATACGCCCGAGGTCACTGCAGGCAATGATAGCGGTGGTCTCGTCAATCACACCGATCGTACGGTCAATCGCCTCACGCATCTGGTGGACAACGCCCTGAAACAATCTGTTCGACATAGCTTCGTCTCCTTACATTTTCAGCGTTTCCTGTATTCGGCGACTGCCATCGCCGCGACAAATACAGACCGTGCCTGTCACAATAAAAATCCTCTGAGTAACATTGTACACAATCGGCGGAAAAATTTCAAGAAAAAACCCTGAAATTCATACAAAAAATCTGTTTTTTACCGAAACTTTAACAATTCGGTCACACTTATGGCGCTTTTTTCCGGTATTTTGGAAGCCTTTTTAGAAAAAATTTCCTTTTTTAAAACGCCTGCAAATCGAAAACATCCCCATGCGCTTTCAACCGTCGCGTCCTCTTTTTTCGCCCGCCAACCGAAAAAACAGCACCCCGCCGCGGCAGGGTGCTGTTTTCTTTATTGCAATCAGTTGCAGATGGTCTGCTCCGTATCCTTGTCAAAGAGGTGAATCTTGGTGTTCTCAAGGACAATGTCAACGGTATCGCCGGGATGCGCCGTAGAGGTCGGCTCGACGCGGGCGGTAAAGGCAAAGGTGTTGACATCCAGATAAAGGAAGGTCTCTGCACCCATCAGCTCGGTGACCTCTACATTGGCCTTGACCATGCAGTTGGCAAACTCCTGCAAATAGCGGGGCTCGTCATGCACATCTTCGGGGCGGATGCCCATGATGACTTCTCTGTCGACATAGGCGTCCAAAGCGCCGTTGTCGTTCTTATTGGCAGGCAGCGGAATCTGATACTTCAGGCCGCGGGAGGTCTTGGTATCTTCCGTGCCGAATTCCACATAGAAGGTTTCGCCGTTTTTGATCAGCTTCGCATCAATGAAGTTCATTTGCGGGCTGCCGATAAAGCCGGCAACAAACATATTGCAGGGCTTATCATACAGATATTGCGGGGTGTTGACCTGCTGAATGAGACCGTCCTTCATAACGACAATGCGGTCGCCCATGGTCATAGCCTCGGTCTGATCGTGTGTAACATAGATAAAGGTGGTGCCCAGTTTTTGATGCAGCTTGGAAATTTCCGTACGCATCTGAGCACGCAGCTTTGCGTCCAAGTTGGACAGCGGCTCGTCAAGCAGGAAGACCTTCGGCTCACGCACGATGGCACGGCCGAGCGCAACACGCTGACGCTGACCGCCGGAAAGAGCCTTCGGCTTACGGTCGAGCAGGTGGGCGATATCGAGGATGCGGGCGGCCTCTTCCACGCGGCGCTTGATCTCATCCTTCGGCGTCTTGCGGAGCTTCAGGCCGAACGCCATGTTGTCATACACGGTCATGTGCGGATACAGCGCGTAGTTCTGGAACACCATCGCGATGTCGCGGTCTTTCGGAGCCACCGTGTTGACAAGGCGGTCGCCGATATACAGTTCGCCCTCGGAGATTTCTTCGAGGCCGGCGATCATACGCAGCGTCGTCGATTTGCCGCAACCGGAAGGACCGACCAAAATGATAAATTCCTTATCCTTAATCTCAAGATTAAAATCGGAGACTGCGGTCACACCGCCCGGATAGCGTTTATAAATGTTTTTCAGAGACAAACTTGCCATTCAACAGACCTCCTAAATAATGAAAACACCCGCCATTTTGTAAGGCTGACAGGTATTTGATGGATTATCTATACTATACCAAATTTCACCGACAATAACCATACCTGTAATTTACAAACTTTCAGCGGGCGGTTTATTTAAAACATCTAAAAAATCAGCACTATCACCAAACCGGAGGCAAAAAAACTGACTGAATTTCCTGTTCGGTCATTAGGCGGTACTCTCCGGGCTCCAAGGAAGGGTCCAGCGCAAGCGCCCCCATTGACAGCCGCGCAAGCGCCGTCACATGCAGTCCGCACGCGGCAAACATCCGCTTGATCTGATGATATTTGCCCTCATTTAAGGTGACGAGCGCCGCATGTTCTCCCTGCGGCTCGCAGAGAGCGGGCAGGCACACCTCCCCGTTTGCGAGCGTCATCCCGCCCGCAAACGCCTCACACACGGCGTTCGTGACCGTGCCGTCCAGCCGCGCGCGGTAACGCTTCGGCACATGGCGGCGCGGGGCGAGCATTCGATGGGCAAAATCCCCGTCGTCGGTTAAAATGACCATGCCGGTGGTATCCTTGTCCAAGCGTCCCGCCGGAAACAGCCCGCGCTGTCTCCACTGCGGCGGCAGCAAATCCACCACCGTGCGTTCGCGCGGATCGCGCGACACACAGACGATGCCCGCCGGCTTGTTCATCATCACATATACATATCGGCGGTAAGAAAGGGGTTGTCCCTCCACCGTAATCAGGCAGGCGGACGGATCGACCTTTGCGGACGGATCCCGCTCGACGCGCCCGTCCACCGTCACCGCGCCGCGGCGAATACACGCAGCCGTCTCGCGGCGGCTGCGCGTTGTCTGAGACGAAATCAGCTTATCAAGGCGTTCCGGCATAAACATCCTCCCGTGTTTTTCTCAGGCCTTTGTCACATCAGCAGGATGTCTGCACCTGCTTTTGAAGCGGCTCACAAAAGCCGCCCGCCGCCGTCGCGGAAATGTCGCCTCCGATGACGGCGCCGTTATAAACATACAAATGCGCCTGTGCGGGCTCCCCGAACGGATGCTCCGCAAGGTCATATGTCCAGTATTTTACCCGTTGTCCCGCATACCCGCTCAAATCAAAGCCGGCTTGCTTTTGCAGCTCGTTATAGTCTGCAAGCGCGCTGTCAAAGCTGTCCGGCAGCAAAATTTCTTTGACGCTGACAGCGGGCAAAACCGCTTCATAGCCGATAGAACGCAAAAATGCCGCGCGCGTTTCATCCGTATCTCCCGTCACGGCGTTGACCGCCGTCGGCGATGACAGCGGAAAGCAGAAGGCTGCCGTGAGCATCGCGACGATCAGCACCAAACAGGCCGCCGCCGACAACAGTTGTTTTTTGGTGGTTTTCAGAGAACATACGAACATACCGATCCACGCTCCGTCCTGCAAATTTGAATTACTACAGATATATGCAGGACAACCGAAAAATATGTATACGGAGCGGCAAGGCGTGCCGTCTCTTTTCGGCCGCTCTTTTTTACAGCTTCAGCATACCGTTTGTTTTGACGCTCCCGCAGGCAAAGGGCGTCGGCAGCGTCAGCGCATACAGGTCGGCGGCGCGCCCCTCAAGCGCAAACAGCCTTTCTGCCCGTTCGCCGTACATCGACACCTGCGACGAACGGGTCAAAATCGGCACCGCCGTTCCCGCCTCTTTTGCACGGCGGAGGATCTCCAGTCCCGCCTGTGTCGCGCCGAGGACATGAAGATACGGCGGCATTCCCTGCGCCGCCTCGGCGGAAACACCGAGGAAAGCGCACCAGACAAGGCGCTGAATACGCGTGCGCGCATAGCGCTTTGTCTTTGTCATGGAAATCAGTTCTTCAAGACTCCCCGCCTCGCAAATCGCGTTATAAAGCCTGTTCTCAATTCCCTCACTGAGCGCGGGCAATGTCGAAAGCTGTTCCTTTGTGCGCAGGCGAAGCACGGCGAGCACCGCCCGTTCCGCCAGCTCCTCGCGCGACGGGCAGACCCCCTCTCTGACCGCGTCCGCCAACAGGCGGCACACCGTATGCGGCACAAACGACGCCGTGTTCATCACCCGTCCCGCGCGCACCATGTCGCGCAAGTACGAGGCGGACGCCATCCCGCCGATGGGGGCCAAATCGTCGTGTCCGGCGCCCATGCGCTTGACGGTGAACGGCTGCATGCGGCTGCCGGCGCGGCGCAGCGCGCGGATATATTCCACCGCAAGCGTATTGTTTGGGGTATCGAGGAGCGACGCCGTCTTCTCTCCGCCCACCTCTGCCACCGCCTTGCGCTGCGCCTCGGCGTAGGAAATGCCCATGTCGAGCAGGCCGTGCAGACGCTTTGTCACGCGCTCGTCCTCCAAAAGCGTGCACACCTTTTCCAGCGCCGCGACATCGCCGCACTCGCTTCCGAAGCTGAGCATATCGACACAGCCGAGCGCATCCAGCAAAAAGACCCCGCCCTCGGCAAAGCGCTGTGCAGAGGAGAGCGCCCACGGCACCGGCAGCTCAATCACCAAATCCACGCCGTTTTCCAGCGCCGCCTTTGCCCGCCGGCTTGCATCGAGCAGCGCCGGTTCTCCGCGCTGCGTAAAACAGCCGCTCATCACGGCGACAACATGGGTTGCGCCGCCCTCCTTCTCCGCGCGCGTATGCTCCAGATGATACGCGTGCCCGTTGTGGAAAGGATTGTATTCCGCGATAACGCCCGCCACCTTCATTTCGTGCGCCCCTTTCTGTGAAAAATGTCAAAATGACTTGAAAAAGCGACAAAACCGTATTATAATACGATACGGTATAATTTTGGTAATGAGCAGATTGAAAACAGCGGTATATATTGTATATATGCAGTATAGCCCACCTGCTCCGAAAAAGCAAGAACCGCATTATCAAAACAGTTGCTCTGAGACGGGCAATATGTGAAAGGATTGATCCGCCAATGAAAATTCTGGTCATCAACGCCGGCAGCTCCTCTCTGAAATATCAGCTCATTGATATGGACAACGAGCAGTGCCTTGCAAAGGGCATCTGCGAACGCATCGGAGCGGGCGGTATGTTCTCTCACCAGACCGCGGACGGACGCGATGACAAGGATGTTGACATT
>JBJEIR010000172.1:0-7875 GCA_051877215.1 Acutalibacteraceae bacterium
TCTGCCGTCAGCCCGATAATCGCCGTCACCGATTTCATCGGCGTCATCATCTGCGTGTCCGTCACCGACAGACCGATGCGCCGCTGTGCATCCAAAAGAGCCAGCAGATGCGGCTGATACTCGAGCGGAAAATCCCCATACCCGGGGCTGAAACGCGGCCGCAGATACAATTTCCGCTTTCGTTCGGCATCGCCGAGCAAGCGGCAGCAATCGTCGCAGTACTGCTCAATCAGCGCGGCGGCCGCCGCCTGTTCGGCGACAGCAAGCGCCGGATGCAGCACACTGTTTTTGCTCAGAATGCGATCCGCCTCAATCCCGAGAGTCGCGGCAAACAGCAGCGCCTCCCGGCAGCCCTGCAAATGAGCCGACAAATCGCGGCTGACAATCTCCCAGCCGTCAAGGCGCACCCGTTCCTCTTGAATCTCCAGTGCGGCGCGCCGCCGCACAAAGCGAGGCCGGATAACGGCACAAAGCTCCTCAATCGCCTGTTCCACAAGTGTTTTGACCGTTTCCTCCGGCTGCCCCTTCACACCGAGATAACGGTAGACCTCGTCTCTTTTCACCGATGCCAAACCGCTCATCCGAGTATCTCCGACAGATTGTTTTGAATGGCGGCCGCGACATCCGGTTTATTCATCGTATACACATGCACTGCATTGACCCCGTTTGCGAACAGGTCGATGATCTGTTCGGTCGCATACGCGATGCCCGCTTGCTTCATGGCTGCGGGATTGTCGCCGAACTTATCCACGATCATGCGAAAACGAGAGGGCAGCGAGGTGCCCGACAGGGCACAGGAACGGGCGATTTGCCGCCCGTTGGTAACGGGCATAACGCCCGCAATCACCGGTATTTGAATATCCTTTTCCCGCAGCCGATACAGAAAGCTGTACAGGATACTGTTGTCAAAAAACATCTGCGTAGTCAGAAAATCACAGCCGCTGTCGACTTTCTCTTTCAAATGCTGCAAATCGAGGGTGCGGCTCGCACATTCGGTATGTCCCTCCGGATAGCAGGCAGCTCCGATGCAAAAGCCGCCGAACGCTTTCACATCTTTGATAAGCTCCGACGCATAGCGGTAATCCCCCATATCGTCATCGGTCATATCCGCCGGGCGGTCTCCCCGCAAGGCCAGCACATTGTCGATACCGGCGGCTCTGAGCGCGGTCAGGCGTTCGAAAATATCCGCTTTTGTCGCGCCTACACAGGTCAAATGCGCAAGTGCCGTCACGCCCTTCGTCTGCACCTTTTCGGCAATATCAACCGTTTTGCGGGAGGTGCCGCCGCCCGCGCCGTAGGTCACACTTATGAAATCGGGGTGAAGACGGGCAATCTGATCGGTCGCCTCCAAAATGGGGGCTTCCGGCGCCCCGGGCTTCGGCGGAAACACCTCAAAGGAAAGCGTACGCAAACCCTGCTTTAATCGTTCATCTATTCTCATGAAAAATCCTCTTTTCAAATATAATAATCGGCGGCGGCGCGCTCTCTGTAGGTTTTGACGAGATCGGCAAGCGTATAGCTGTCCGCCACACGGTCGAGCGCTTCCTTCATCTCCCGCCAAATGTCGATGGTCACACAGTCGGCCGAGCGCGAACACATCTGAGGATTATCCACACAGTCGACAGGCGCCAGACTGCCTTCCATCAGTCTCAAAATCATACCCGCCGTATATTTTTCGGGCGGCATGGACAAACGGTATCCGCCGTTTGCACCCCGTGTGCTCTGCACATAACCCGCCTTTGCCAGTTGGGTGATGATCTGCTCCAAATATTTATCGGACATTTCCTGTCTCGACGCCACCTCCTTGAGCGGAATATACTCTCCCGTATCGTGAAGTGCCAAATCAAGCATCAAACGCAGAGCATAGCGCCCGCGCGTAGAAATTTTCACTCTTTTCCCCGCCTTTTAAAAGCTTTTCAGCCCCTATTTCCTAGTGGTATAGTAGAGTATAGCACATTCTTTCACACAGCACAAGGCTTTTTATACCGTAAAGCGTTTTTTAAGTGCTCCGTCGGCGCCGTTTTTTCAGAGCCCCGTTGACTTTCTTTCCTATGGTGATATACTGAACAGGACAAGGGGCGTATGCCCCGGACGGGCAACGCCGCAAGGAGGTTTTTTTCATGAATACGATCAAGCTGTCCTCCCACGGACACACCAAAATCATCGCTCACCGAGGGCTCTCCGGAATAGAGCGCGAAAACACCTGTTCAGCCTTTGTTGCGGCGGGCAACCGCAGCTATTTCGGCATTGAAACCGATGTGCGCAAAACCTTGGACGGGCAATTTGTCCTGTGCCACGACGACGATACCGCGCGCAACTGCATCGACAGGCTGATCCCCGAGCAATCAACCTTCCAAAGCCTTCGCCGCCTGCAATATAAGGACCGCGACGAAACATTTGACCGCGGCGATCTGATGATGCCGACGCTCGCAGAATATGTCAAAATCTGCAAACGCTATGAAAAAGTGGGCGTATTGGAATTCAAGGGGCTCTATACGCCGAGCGACATAGAGGCCATGCTGTCCGTTATTCGCGCTTTTGACTATGAGCAGCACATGATTTTCATTTCCTTTGCCATCGAAAATCTGCTGACCCTGCGGGCGATTTGTCCGGCGGCAGAGGCTCAATGGCTGACCTGCGATGTAAAGCCCGAAACCGTCCGACTTTTGGAAGGACACAAGCTCGGGCTGGACGCGCAGTTCTCCTGTCTGAACGAAGAAGCCGTCCGCGAGCTGCACAGCAAGGGTATCCCCGTCAACTGCTGGACCGTTGACAGCGCAAAGGACGCCGAACGGCTGATTGCCATGGGCGTGGATATGATCACTTCCAACATTTTGGAATGACCGAATGACGGATGTTTTCAAAAAACGGCTTTTTGCTCGGCGGCGCGGCAGGCATCCCCGCCGCACATGAGAAAAACGAAAAACGCCCTCTGTCTCCATCGCCGAGGCAGAGGGCGTTCACGCGCAAAGCAATGCTTTATTCGCAGTCAAAATCCTCGCGGATCTCCGCCGGTACCGGCAGGCGCTGCAACACATACAAGGCGGCGGTGACAACAGCCGCGATAACGGCGACAACAGTCAAAAATTTTTTCATTTTCATGCACTCCTTCCGGCTGATAACTGTTTTTGTTGATCATTATCATCATTGTAACGCAAACCGTTCAAAATTGCTACTGCTTTTTTATGAAATTTTTTTACAGTTTTGTTAATTTTTAATCGGCGTTCTACAATAAGCACGGATTTTTCGACGGTCTTTGCCAAACAGGCGCGACAGAAAAAGCCCTTTTGATTCTTTACAAAAAATTTCCAAAAACACCGAAAACAAACAGTTGTCACCGGCCGTTTTATATTGTATAATTAGTGTGTTATTTTATGTTCGGAAAGAAAGGAGACGGTTCGGTGCCCTGCTATTTGGACAACAGCGCCACCACGGCGGTGTATCCCGCCGCGGCAGACAAAGCCCGTCAGATGATGACGGAATGCTACGGCAACCCGTCGTCTCTCCACACGCTCGGCATCCGCGCCGAGCAGGAGCTGACCGCCGCGCGCTGCGCCGTCGCTTCTTTGCTCGGCCTTTCCGACAGCCACGCCGACCTGAGCACGATCACCTTTACCTCGGGCGGAACGGAATCCAACAATCTCGCGGTCTTCGGCGCCGCCGAAGCCAAAAAGCGACAGGGAAACCATATTGTCACCACCGCCGTCGAGCATCCCTCCGTTTTGGAGGCCTGCCGAGAGCTTGAGCGACAGGGCTTTGAACTGACCTGCATTTCCCCCGACAAAAGCGGGGACATCTCCGTGCAGGCAATCGCCGACGCCTGCCGCTCGGATACGATTCTCGTCAGTGTGATGCTGGTCAACAACGAGCTCGGATCGGTTTTCCCTCTGGAGCAGGCCGCCGCCGAAATCAGAAAGCGGTCGCCGAAAGCGCTCATCCACTGTGACGCCGTGCAGGCGGCGGGAAAGCTGTCACTGAAAGCGCTTGCTCGAAATGTCGACCTGATCAGCGTCAGCGGCCACAAGCTGCACGCCCCGAAGGGCGTGGGCGCTTTATATGTAAGGCGCGGCGTGCGCATCGCGCCCCGCGTGTTCGGCGGCGGTCAGGAGCGTGCGCTTCGTTCCGGTACGGAAGCGGTCCCCGCCGTTGCGGCATTCGGCGCCGCCGTCAGCGCACTCCCCTCTTTCAAAACGCAGCAATCTGTTTTTCACTCGCTGTACAAGCAGTTGACAGACGGCTTGTCGTCCATTGACGGCGCGGTGCTGCATCAGCCGCATTCGCATGTGGACTACATCTGCAATGTGTCGGTGCGCGGCTTTAAGAGTGAAACGCTTGTGCATTTTCTCGCACAGGAGGGCGTTTTTGTTTCGTCCGGTTCGGCCTGTGCCAAGGGGCATGAAAGTCATGTCCTCAAAGCAATCGGTCTTCCGAAGGAGGAGACGGACTCCTCTCTTCGAATCAGTCTTTGTGCCGACAACACGCCAAACGATATTGCGGCGTTTCTGACTGCACTGCGCAAAGCCGTTGACTCGCTTGCCAATACACGGCTTCCCAAACAGAAAGGCGGGATATCCCAATGAAAGATATTTTTTCCAATTCCAATCTTGATGAGGACGAGTTCGATGTGAACCATATTGTCGATGAGTTTCGCTCCGACCGTCCGAAAGAGGAGGATGTTACCATCGTCCCCCCGCTCGACGCAGGCGCTGCCGATGCGTTGGCTTCTGTCCCCAAATACGCCAAAAAATCGGAAAAAGCGGGTGCCGAAGCCGCAATGAGCGCTGCAAGCGACAATCTGATTGAGGACGATGTTTCGACGGGCACGCCGCTCGACGCCGCCGTTTCACACGCCGTAAAGAAAAAGAGCCTGTTTATGCGCTTTTTCGGGGCGCTTGTTCCGCATGTGGGCGACGGGGCGTTTGATGTCATTCGCAAGTGCGTCATGATTGCCGGCATTTTGGTGTTTATCGGCGCCGCCACCTATCTTGTCGACGATCTGGTGCTGATTCCGATGCAAAACACGGTGCTTGCCAGCTCCCTGCAAAGTCAGTACGATCCGAATGCGGAGCCGCAGCTCAACAGTGAAGAGCTGAACTATGTGTATCCCGACGGGATCGACCCCTCTTTTAAAAAGCTCTATTATCAAAACCACGATATCCGCGGTTGGCTGTCCTTTCATTCGTCGGACGGCAGCACCGTCAACATCGACTACCCCGTGATGCAGAGCACCGACAACGATTTTTATCTCTACCACGATTACCACCGTACATACAACAAAAACGGATCGCTCTTCTTCGATTACCGCAACGATTTTTCCAATAAAACCGCCTCTAATCAAAACGCCATTATTTACGGACACAACATGGCCAGCGGTCAGATGTTCGCGGGGCTGAACAATTTTCTCGACGGCGTTGATTACGCCCGCACCGCTCCCACCTTCACCATGAATACGATTTACAAAAAGGGCGAATACAAGGTTTTTGCCGTGATGGTGGTCAACAACAGTTCCGCCGACGGCGTTCCGTTCAATTATCTGCGGACAGATTTTGCGGACAATGTGGATTTTTCCGCTTTTCTCTCGGAAATTTTAGCGCGTTCGCTGTATGTATACGGCGATGTCGACCTCCTGCCGACCGACGAGATCGTGACCCTCTCGACCTGCAGCGAATACGGCGATGTCTATTTTAACGACGGCCGCACGGTGGTGGTCGCCCGCCGTGTGCGCGAAAACGAATCCGCCGCAACCGATGTATCCAAAATCACCGTCAACGACGATGTCATCATGCCGTACGCATGGTATGTCAATCAAGGCATGACGCCTCATGCCTATTATCTGGACGCCAACTATGTCATTCAACCGCTCGACTCTCTGATGGCATACATTGCGACCTCCACCAACACCGGCAACAACTCCACAACGGCGCTGACCATTTATCAGAGCGGCGGCACCTTCGGGCTCCTTTCCTCCCACATTTCCACCTCTACGACCGCTATGATGACCATGCCGTCCGCCTTTACCTTTACCACCTATTCCGGCCCGCCGACCACCGCTCCCGTGCGCATTTTAAGCATTGACATATCCTCGTCATCCCGCACGGAATACACCGTGGGCGACAGCTTTGATTATGCGAAAACCTATATTTATGCCAACTATTCGGACGGTTCGCGAAGACCGATCAATTCCAATTACTGCGCAATCACCGGCTTTGACAGCTCCCGTCCCTGCACAGTTCTCGTGACGGTGCATTACGGCGCTGTGCGGGACACCTTCTTTGTGAAAGTAAAAGCCGCGCCCACAACCGATCCCGTCACCACGCCGACGACCGATCCGACACAGGAAACAACCGCAACGGAGGAAACCGGCATCCCCACCTATTCTACAGGCGGGCAGACCGATCCGACCGATCCGGAAAGCCTCTCGGAATAACATTCCTGCCGACGGATAAACGGCTTTTATCCTTCCATTCAATCCAAAAGGAGAGATTGTTCTCGTGTCCGATGCTTTGCGTGAAATTATTTTGATTAAAAACGGAGAATTGGCGCTCAAAGGCCTTAACCGCGGCACCTTTGAAGCCGTTCTGTTAAAAAATCTGCGCCGCCGTTTGGCGTCTGTCGGCCGTTTTGAGCTGCGAAAAGCGCAGTCGACGATTTATGTCGAGCCGCTTGACGACTCGGTTGACATGGACGACGCCTGCCGATGCGTATCGCATACATTCGGTATTGCCGCCTATTCACGGGCGTGCGTTGTCGAAAAGGAGCTCGCGGCCATTCAGGCGGCGGCAATCGACTATCTGCGCGACACACTGACCGCCGCCTCTTCCTTTAAAGTCGAATCGAAGCGCGCAGACAAGAGCTTTCCCTACGCCTCCCCTGTTATCAGCCGCGAGGTGGGCGCCGCCGTGTTGGAGGCTTTTCCCCATCTGAGCGTAGATGTGCATAGCCCCGATGTCGTTGTCAATGTGGAAATCCGCGATTTCGGCGCCTATATTCACACCCGCCAGCTTCCGGGCGCGGGCGGCATGCCCGTCGGGACCGCGGGCAACGCCGCCGTCTTGATTTCCGGCGGCATCGATTCGCCCGTTGCCGCCTATATGATGGCCAAGCGCGGCATTGCGCTGACCGCCGTTCATTTTGCCTCCCCTCCCTACACGAGCGAACGCGCCGAGCAAAAGGTGTGCGAGCTGCTCAGTCAGGTCGGCTGTTACGCCGGACGCATCCGTTTGTTCATCGTCCCCTTTACGGAGCTGCAGGAGGCCATCCGCGACAACTGTCCGGAAGAATTGTTTACGCTTGTCATGCGGCGCATGATGATGCGCATCGCTTCAAAGATCGCCAAGCGCGAGGATTGCGGCGCCTTGATCACGGGAGAAAGCCTTGGTCAGGTCGCGAGCCAAACCATTCCCGCTCTCGCCTGCACCGACGCAGTTGCCGAGCTGCCTGTTTTCCGCCCTGTTATCGGCATGGACAAGGAGGAAATCATTGCAATCGCCCGCAAAATCGACACCTTTGACATTTCCATTCAGCCGTATGAGGACTGTTGTACCGTTTTCACACCGCGCCACCCCCGCACACGCCCGACAGAGGAGATGCTCCTTCGCGCCGAAGCGGCGTTTGACTTCGCTCCTTTGCTGGATCGCGCTGTCGAAGGCGCGCGTTTTGTCCGAATATAACGGCGGTTCTCTTTGTACCCCCGATGCGCGGCGGCGTTTGCCGTCTTGCAGTGCTGAAAAATCATAAACTATGAAAAAAGCGTTTCATCCGTTATCTGTCGGATGAAACGCTTGAGAGTGTCAAAAAACAATCTTTTCTCTCCCTATTATACAGGGGAAAGGCATTGATACGCTGCAAACCACTTGGCTCCCTCTGACGAGGGAG